>JBOGIZ010000308.1:0-1562 GCA_050747805.1 Vicinamibacterales bacterium
AAGCGGCAAACGCCGGCCACGCGCCCGGGTATGGCGCCGACGACTGGACGCGTGCCGCGACAGACGCTATCCGGCGCACGTTCGACGCCGACTGCGACGTGTACTTCGTCTTCAACGGCACGGCCGCCAACGCGCTTGCGCTCGCCGCGATCTGCCGCAACACCGACGCGATCGTGTGTCACGCGATGGCGCACATCAACGTCGACGAATGCGGAGCACCCGAGTTCATGAGCGGCGGCGCGAAGCTGCTGACGATCGATTCGCCGCACGCGAAACTCCCTCCTGCGGCCGTCGTCGCGGCGGCCGTGACGCCGCATGATGAGCATTCGTCGCGACCGCGTGCGCTTGCGCTCTCGCAGGCGACCGAGCTTGGCACGGTCTACACGCAGGCGGAAATTGCGGCGCTGTGCGAGGTCGCCCATGCCCGAAAAATGCGCGTGCAGATGGACGGCGCCCGCTTTGCGAACGCTGTCGCCGCGCTCGGTTGCCATCCCGGGGATCTGAGCTGGCGGGCGGGGGT
This sequence comes from Vicinamibacterales bacterium, assembly GCA_050747805.1. Lineage (GTDB taxonomy): Bacteria > Acidobacteriota > Vicinamibacteria > Vicinamibacterales > 2-12-FULL-66-21 > JAICSD01. The sequence goes on from JBOGIZ010000308.1 coordinate 521, forward strand.
GGATGTTCTCTGCCTCGGCGGCACCAAGAACGGACTGCCTGCCGGAGAGGCGATCGTCTTTTTCGATCGCGCTCTCGCGGAAGAATTCGCGCGCCGGCGCAAGCAGGCCGGACAGCTCGCGTCGAAGATGCGCTTTCTCGCCGCACCGTGGCTCGGCATCCTCGAAGAGGGCGCATGGCTGCGTCACGCCGCGCACGCGAACGCGATGGCGAGACGCCTGGCGGACGGGCTCGCCGCGATGCCGCAGGCGCGCCTGCTCGCGCCGGTCGAAGCGAACGGCGTCTTCGTCGACCTCCCGAAGCACGCCATCGACGCGCTGCACGACACGGGATGGCGCTTCTATGTATTCATCGGGGAGACGGGCGCGCGGCTGATGTGCGCGTGGGACACGTCTGGGGAAGCGGTCGATCGCCTGCTCGCGGACCTGAAGCTGGCGCTGTCCGCGTCATCGGTGGATCGCTGACCTGTCGTTACGACGGTAACGGTCGCGACCGGGATCGATGCACGCGTTATCCGGACATTGCGATGGACGGGACTGCATCAGCGCGGCGAATGCTCGTGGCATAGAGCGTCGTCCGTTGGCGCGGCCTGCGACCGGCCAAGTGAATGAGGTCTTCCATCATCGCCGGCGTCATCTCCTGGCCGTGCGCCGCGCCCGCTGCGCGAGAGATCGACTCGTTCATGAGCGTGCCGCCGAGATCGTTGACACCCGCACGTAGGCAGACCTTCACGCCTTCCGGGCCCAGCTTGACCCAGGATGCCTGGATGTTCCGAATGAGCGGGTGCAGAGCAAGGCGCGCCACCGCGTGCATGAGCAAGGCTTCGCGAAATGTCGGTCCGCAACGCGCTCTGCCCTTGAGATAAATCGGCGCCTCCATGTGCACGAACGGAAGGGGGACGAACTCCGTGAAGCCGCCGGTTTCGGCTTGGAGCCCACGAATGCGCAGAAGATGGCGCGCCCAGTGCACGGGTTTTTCCATATGGCCGAACATGATGGTCGCCGTCGTGCGGAACCCGATCTTGTGCGCAGTTCGCATCACCT
>JBOGIZ010000309.1:0-6099 GCA_050747805.1 Vicinamibacterales bacterium
CGGCTGGACCCTCCGTCAGACGATCCGCTTCAAGGCGCTCACGATGCTCGTCTCGGCCGGGCTGCTTGCCGGCACGGTGTATCTGTTCATCATCGTGCCGAAGGGCTTCATTCCGAGCGTCGACACGGGGCAGTTGAGCGGAGACATCCAGACGATCCAGGGCATCGGGTTCGAGGCCAACCTGGAGCACATCCAGCAAGTGATGGCGATCGTCGAAAAGGATCCAAACGTCGCGGGTTTCACCGCCAACGCCGGCGGGAACGGCGGACGCCTGAATCTCGATCTGCAGCCGAGGAACGAGCGTGCGCTGAGCGCCGATCAAATCATCAACGAGTTACGCCCAAAGTTGGCGCAGGTGCCCGGCACGAGCGTCTACCTGCAGAACCCGCCGGCGATTAACATCGGCGGCTATCACAGCCACGCGCAGTATCAGTACACGCTGCAGGACGTCGACACCGACGAGCTGTACAGCGTCGCGCCGAAGTTCGAAGCGGCGCTGCAGAAAGTGCCCGGACTCGAGGACGTGAACTCGGACCTGCAGATCAAGAATCCGCAGATCACGGTCGATCTGGACCGCCAGGCGATCGCGGCGCTCGGTCTGACGGTCGATCAAGTCGAGTCCGCGCTGAGCGCGGCGTACGGCACGCAACAGGTCTCGCAGATCTACGCGCCCGACGACGAGTATCAGGTGATCATGCAGGTCGCGCCGCAGTATCAGCAGGATCCCGCGGCGCTCTCGATGCTCTACGTGCAGGCCAACAACGCCGGCAACACCGGGACGGCGGCAGCCGGCACGGCGCCGGCTGCGCCGACGGGCGTGACGACCAGCAGTAGTGGGCGCCTGGTGCCGCTCTCGGCGGTGGTGACGACGCATCAGACCGTCGGACCGCTCTCGATCAACCACACAGGACAGTTGCCGTCCGTCACGATGTCGTTCAACCTGGCGCCAGGGGTGGCGCTCGGCGACGCGCTGGCGCGCGTCGAAGCGCTCGGCCGCCAGATGCTGCCGGCGACGGTCACCGGCACGCCGCAGGGCACCGCGCAGGCGTTCCAGGATTCGATGCGCGGACTCGGCTGGATTCTCGCGCTCGCGATCTTCGTCATCTACGTGATCCTCGGCGTCCTCTACGAGAGCTTCATCCATCCGCTGACGATTCTCTCGGGTCTGCCGTCGGCCGGTTTCGGGGCGCTCCTGACGCTGCTGCTGTTCCATCAGGATCTCGACATCTACGCGTTCATCGGCATCATCATGCTCGTCGGCATCGTGAAGAAGAACGGCATCATGATGATCGACTTCGCCGTCGTGGCGCAGCGCGAGCGCGGGCTGTCTGGCGCCGACGCGATCTACGAGGCCTGTATGGTGCGGTTCCGGCCGATCATGATGACGACGATGGCCGCGCTGATGGGGACGCTGCCGATCGCACTTGGCTGGGGCGCCGGCGCCGAGGCGCGGCGGCCGCTGGGCCTGTGCGTCGTCGGCGGTCTGGTCGTCTCTCAGACGCTGACGCTCTACGTCACGCCAGTCTTCTACGTCTACATGGAACTGCTGCAGGAGTGGCTCGGCCGCCGCAAGCCCATCACGGAACCCGTGCTTGCGGGTGGCGTGGCGCACGAGCAGGTCGCGAAATAGCGGGGGGCGGGGGCGGACTGCGGGGGCGGGGCGCGGTCCGCGGTCAAAGCCTCGCCAGCACCGAGCTCACCAGATCCTCGATGCCGTCGTAGGGAACCACCCAACACCGCGGATGCGCATTGCCGGAAATGAGGCGCGAGATCCGGTCCTTGCGGTCCGCCCGGTAGAGCAGGATCACGCGCTGGTCGGATCCGTCCGCGCGTCCGAGCACGTAGCCCACCTCGAATCCCACGCCGTAGCTGGATCCTGACGCGTCAGCGATGAGAAGGTTGCACGCCTCGAGCCAGCCGATGTCGCGGCTGTAGACGGCCTGCTCGCTCAGCTGCGCCTCCGAGGTTTCCACATCATCGTCAAGCAGGTGTTTCGTGAGGACCCGGTGTCCCTCGCCTTCGAGCCTGCTGACGAGCGCGCGGAGCGCCGCGACCGCGCCTCGATCCCCACGGACGGTGCAGGCCAAGTAGATGATCATTTCCAACCGGGGGGCTGCGCCCCGCCGGACCCCCATACACGCTCGCTCGCGGGGACCCCGACCCCGCGCCGCTCGCGTGGCTCGCTCGCTGACGCTCGTTCGCTCATGTCGCGTGCGTCACCCTCCCGTCGCGCCGAAGCCGCCGCGCGACGAATCCCGCAGGTCCGTTCCGGCTTCGATCCATTGCGCGCGGGCAACCGGAATGAAGAGTCCCTGCGCAATCCGGTCGCCGCGTCGGACGTCGACCGGCGCGCTGGTGAAGTTGTACACCTCGATTTTGATTTCATCGGCGGCGCCGCAGTAGTCGCCATCGACCACGCCGACGGCGTTCGGCACCATCAAGCCGCGCCTGAGCGGCGTACTGCTCCGCGCGATGATCGCGAGAAAGTACCCGGGCGGCACCTGGATGACGAGTCCCGTTGGCACGAGCACCACCGCCCCGGGTTCGACGCGCATGTCTGTGCTGGCCGCGAGATCGAATCCCGCGGCCCCTTCGGTCTGGTAGGCCGGCAGCTCGATCGTCGGATCGAGGCGGCGGATGTTGACTGAGAGCATGTCCAACTTTATCTGTTCGCCGGCCGTTTGAGCCGGTACAGGCGCACATCGTCGCCGCCGATCGCCAGCAGCTCGAGATCCGGGCATGCCTCCACTTGCTGCATGACTTTGTCGGCGTCGCCAAGGAAGCGGTGCGGATGCACGACGACGTGCGTCACGCCGGCGTCTTCCATCGCTTCAATCGCGCGCGGCTCGGGGAAGTACCAGAAGGCCGCCGCATACTGCACGTAGCTGTCCGGCGTGTAGCCGCTGTAGCCGTTCATCAGCGGCCGCCAGTACGCGGTCGAGTTGAGCACGTACGGCGCGTTCTCGAATACGGCCTGCGGAGGGTAGAAGGGCTGCTCCGCGACGACGACGGGTCCCTTGGCCGTCGCGAGCTGCTGGTACAGTTCCGGAATGCCCGTGAACTCCCGATAGTCGAAGGGAGCGCGCAGCGACTCGAGATTCGCGAGGATTACGAGCGCCACGACCGCCCATCGCACGACGTCACGATTCGTCCGCGCGCGGGCACGCCACCAGGCCATCCCCAGTCCTCCGAGCAATGCCACGCCGAGCAGAAACAGATTGCCGAACCGGGCCGCGGCGCGCAGGCCCCGCAGCGGCGGGAAGACGGCGAACAGCCAGCCGTAGAGCGGAGTCGCCGGTCCAAGCGAGAGCACGAAGCCGGCGCCGGCGATCGCCAGCAACATGACGGTTCTCGCCCGCAGAACCCGGCGCTCGTCACCGCTCCGGAAGGCGGCGATCGCCGCCCAGACCGCGAACGCCAGCACGACAAAGCCCGGGAAGAACGCATCCACGGGATCCGACCCGAACACGTGGCTCCAGAGCGCGAAGTGGATCCGGCCGAAGGCCACAAGGTAGCCGCGGGGTCTGGCGGAAAATTCGGCGACGGCGTCGAGCGTGCGCACCATGTGCTGCTCGCGGGCGACGCGGATGTACGGAATCGCCAAGGGCAGGATCGCCATCGCGGACGCCGCTGCGGCGACCGAGAATCGCGACAGAACGACCGCGGCATGGCGCCTCCACTCAGGCAGCCGCGCCGCGACCGCAATCGGCGTCATCACGCACGCGAAGACGAATAGGTATCCCGATGTGTAGGCGAGCACCACGATCCAGACGACGAGCCATAGCGCGTGATTGAGGCGCCTCGCGCGGAGCAGCCGATCGATCGCCAGCAGTGCGAGCGGCAGGCCGTAAATATGCACGGCCTGTACGTGCGGAAGCCGCGTCAGCGTGTGCGTGTTGAAGGCGAAGACGGAGCCTGCCAGCAGCCCGGCAAGCCCGTCGCCCGTCCACGCGTCCACGACCCAGTACGTCGCAAACGCGGTGAGCGCGAACCCCGCGATCAGCAGAAGGTTGAAGACGAGCACCGGCGAGCCGCCGAGCCACGCGATCGGCGCACCCATGATCGCCGGCACGATCAGCGGTTCGGAAAACGCGAGCACATCGTGCGCGGGATAAAAAATGTTGGCGTCGAACAATCGCGCCGGATTGCGCGGAAGCTCATGCTCGACCCACGCCAGGATCCATTCGTTCAGCTGGGCATCGCCGTTGTCGTTTCGCGAATATTTCGCCGGATGCCGCGCGAGCGGCCAGGTATGAACCACCGCGAGCAGCAGACAAACGGCTGCCGCTCCGGCTCGACGCGACCGAGTGGTCATGGGACGAGGGATTATGCCTCAGCTTTGCCGGGCCGAGACGTTGCATGACGATCTCCGACAGGAGGTCGAGAGACATGATGAAAGCCCTGGCGGCGGCAGCGCTCGCGCTGTCCGCGCTGCTGCCCGCGACCGAGACGACCATTCCGGCGCCCGTGAAATTCACCGCGTTTGCCGTCGACATCAGCAATACGACGCCGCGGCCCATCACGACGCCGTTCGACATGACGATCAACCGCTGGTCCAGCGACGCCGAACGCGATCAGCTGAAGAACATTCTCAAGGAGCGCGGCCAGGACGCTCTGCTGTCGGCGCTCCAGAAGCTTCCGGTCGTCGGCTACGTGAACACGCCCGGATCGCTGCGCTACGACGTTCACTTTGCGCGGCAGCGTGCGTACGGCGCGACTGGACACACGATCCTGATGATGACCGACCGTCCCATGAGCGCCTGGGAGGCGTGGCATCAACCGAGGACAGTGCAGTATCCGTTCACGCTCATCCAGCTGCAGGTCGACAAGAACGGTAAGGGCGTCGGGAAAGCGTCAGTGGCGACGAAGATCACCGAGGACGAGGACGGCACGGTCGAGCTCGAGAATTTCTCCAGCAGCCCCGTGGTCCTGAACGACGTGCACGAGACGAAGTAATGCGGCAGGGCTCGAGCGGAGGGCCCGGCCTGCCCGGCCTGAGTAAGCCGTAGGTCGTAAGCGGTCAGCCGCAACTCATCAGCCTTACTCCGCGCGCAGGGCGCTCATCGCGTCGATCGACGCCGCGCGGCGCGCGGGCACATATGCGGCGATGAGCGCCGTCCCAATGAGGAGTGCCGAAAAGCCGACGAGGAGCCGCGCGTCGATCGTGGCGATGCCGAGAATCGCGGACTCCATGACGCGGCTCAGCGCAACGGCCATGACGAGTCCGATTGCCGAACCCGTCAGCGTCAGGCGAAGCGCCTGACCCACGGTCAGCCGCACGACGTCGGCGCGGGTGGCGCCGAGCGCGATGCGCACCCCGATTTCGTGCCGCCGCTGCGCGACGAAATACGTGAGCAGCGCGTACAGTCCGACTATTGCGAGGATGAGCGCAATCCCGCCGAATACGCTCATGATCGCGGCCACGTAGCGAAGTCCGACCGTGCGGTCGCTCAACGCCTGGCGCATCGTCATCACGTCGAAGATCGGCTGGCTCGAGTCGATGCCGAGCAGCGCGCGTCGCATCGGCGCGGCGACGGCGCCCGGATCGCCCGCCGCCCGGATCACGACTCCGAAATCCGCCGAGGGCGCCTGCCGGAATGGCCGATACAGCGTTGGCGCGTTGCGGCTGTTGAACCAGTCATGAATGATGTCGCCCGAAACGCCCACGACGGTCATCCACGGGCCGTTCTTGACCCGCACACGATGGCCGATCGGGTCGCCGCTCGGCCAGAACTTCCGCGCCATCGATTCCGACACGATCGCGACCGGCGCGGTGTCTTCGCGATCATCGGGCGTGAAGCCGCGCCCGCGCAGCAGCGGGATGTTGAGCGCCGCGAAGTATTCGGCGGTCGTGGTGCGACTGTCCACCTCCGGCAGGTGTTTCGGATCGATGGGCCGCCGCCCCTCGATCTCGACGTTCGCGAACGCATCCATCGTCGTCGCCGGCATGTCATTGATGACGGCGGCCTGCTCGACGTCGGCGATCGCGTGCAGGGCGTCGACGGTCCTGACGGCGAACCGCCGCCGCGCGGCGGCGTCGGGATACGTGCGCTGGGGCAGGACGACCCTCAGCGGCAGGACGCCGGCGGGATCGTAGCC
>JBOGIZ010000310.1:0-3277 GCA_050747805.1 Vicinamibacterales bacterium
GAGAGGATGCGCGTACCAGCCGCGCCGTGCGCTGTCAAGGCGATCACGATCGCCGGATCGCGCCCCGATTGCGGAATGATCACGGCGCGGGGCGGCTGCTCGCCTGACACGTTCGCTTCCGATGCCGCGTCATTCACCTGGACCGGCGCGTCGAACGATTGGCCTGCGTCGCGGCTGACGGCTGCAAACACATCGGTCGCCGTGCCCCCGGCCGCCGCCCACGTGACGACCATGAAGCGGTAGTGCGCGGCCACTGAAGGCTCGGCGTTGGCGCGTCCAGCGATCGACAGATCGATACCCGACGGGCTCGCGGCGCATCCCGCAATCGAGAGCAGTGCGCCGGCGATCATGACGGCGCCGATCCATGACCGCCGCGTGTCGCATGCGTGTCGCATCATCAGAACCTCACGCGCCCGGCAATCTGTAGCGTGCGCGGATCACCCACGGCCGTGATCTGCCCGAAGGCGGACGATGGAGTCGACGGGTAGGCGCCCGAGCCGAAGTTGCCGTTGAGCGTGACGACGTTCTCCCGGTCGGTCAGATTGAACGCCTCGAGCGAGCCCTCGAGTGTGAGGCGCGGCGTGATTCTGAACGCGCGAGTCGCCCGCAGATCGAGGCTAAAGAAATCAGGCCCGGTGCCGGCGTTCCGCGAAATGAACGCGCCGTTGACGACGGGGCGCCCGGCCGTGCCCTGCACCGTTGTGACGCCGGACGTGATATTGAACGGCAGCGCCGAGTAGTACCGCATGAGCGCGCTGAACTGAAATCCGTGGGTGAGACGCTCGGCCGTCGTCCGGGCCGATCCCATCGGCGAGTTGATCGAACCGTTGACGACCAGCCGATGCCGCTGGTCGTCGTCGGATCGGCCCCAATCCGACATCGGGTTCGTGGGATCGATCGGCGAGCTGAAGAAGAACTCGCCTACATCGTCCATCGCCTTCGAGAGCGTGTAGCTCACGCGATACGATGCCCGGGTGCCCTGGCGCGCGACCAGCGAGGCGGTGAGGCCGTTGTAGGTGGAGCGCGCCGCCGACGAATACTGACTGACGTTGCCGAACGCCGGGTTGGGACGGCAGCCGTTGTTGGTGCCGGTCGCGACGCACGTCGGAACGTTCTGGTTGATCGAGATGATGAGGTCTCGTCCCGTGAGGTGCTGGTATCCGGCGCTGACCGTCATCCGCGCGCCGATCTGGCGCTCGACCTCCACTCCCGCCTGGATCGATTCGGCGTTCTGCATGTTGGGGTCCATCGTCGAGAGGTTCGCCAGCGTGACCGATGCGATCGGCGCGGCGAGGATGTTCGGAAAGACCGGCGCGCCGGCCTGGGCCGGCGACAGACTGATGCTGTTTTGCCGCAGTTGCGAGAGATCCATCGTGTTGTTGGCCGAGAGCAGCGCGTTGGCGAGCGGCCGCAGCGGCACGCGGTCGTAGTAGACGCCGGCGCTTCCGCGAATCACGGTACGACGCGAGGCGGACGGCGTCCATGCGAAGCCGGCGCGCGGCGAGACGTTGTTCGTGTCGGTCGTGATGGTGTCGAGGAACTCGAGATCGTAGCGGATGCCGAGGTTCAGCGTCAGCGCGCTCCCCGCCCGCCATTCGTCCTGCGCATAGACGCCCACGTTGGGATTGGTCTGGTGGGCCACGGTCGTACCGAACGTCTGCGTGAAGCCGGCGTTGTTGTAGCTGCCCGCGACAAAGTTCGCCAGAGACGAGAACGTGTACGCGCCGCGAATCGATCGTGGAAACGTGATGGTGTCGTCGTTGTAGAGCAGGTCGACGCCGGCGCGAAGGCCGTGCGCGCCCGCCTGGTGCGACAGGTTGTCGACCACCTCATAGAGGGAGTTGACGCGTCCGGTCGGGCTGCCTGAGAGCGTGCCGAAGGACGCCACGCCGGAGATCGACACGGCGGGCCCGATCGGATCGCTCGGCGGCGCCTGCAGATTGCTGTGCGTGACCTGCGCCCGCGTCTCGTTCAGCGTGCGATCCGAGAGCGTCCAGGTGTTGCCGACCGCAAACGTGCGATCGGTATTCTGAAGGCCGGCCGAGGCGGTTGCGGCGCTCAGGGCGCCCGCGCCGCGGGAGTTGTCCGCGGACACGCCGTACTGACTGTAACGGAGCGTGAGCTGGTCGCTCCCGCTCGCCTGATGGTCGATCTTCCCGATGACATTCGTCGAATCCACCGGATTGGGATACGTCCCGGTCGCGATCGGGGATCCGGGATAGCCGATCACCGAGAGCCGCGCGTCGATCGCCGCCACGTTCGCAGGCGAGATCGTGACGAGACCCGATTGATCGAGCCGCCGGCCTTCGACGTTGCCGAAATAGAACGTCCGATTGCGCACGATCGGGCCGCCGGCGCTGCCGCCAAACTGGTTCTGGTGCATCGGCAGCGTGGTGCCCGACAGCGGATTCGCGGCGTTCAACGCATCGTCGCGTCCGTACTCGTAGGCGTCGCCGTGGATCGTGTTCGTGCCGCTCTTCGTCACGACGTTCATGTAGCCGCCGAGCGCCCGGCCGAACTCGGCCTGTCCGCCCGACGTGACCACCTGAAACTGATCGACGGCATCGATGCCGTACGGCATTCCGGTCAGTCCCGCGGCATCGTCGTTCGCCGAGAGACCGTCGACGATAAAGCTGTTGGAGAAGTTGCGCTGGCTGTTGACCGAGAGGCCGCCGCCCGAAACCGCGGAGGTTTCGGCGAAGAGCTGCGTGCTCGCGACGTTGGTGGGCGACACGCCAGGCACGAGGAGCGCGATATCGAGGAAGTTGCGGCCGTCGAGCGGCAGGTTCCTGATTTCCGGCTGCGACACCGTGCCGGCGATCTGCGTGCGCGCCGTATCGAGCACCTGATTTTCCGCGGTCACGGTGACGGTGGCGGCCAGCGTCGCGACACTCAGAGCAATCGGCACATCGAACGCCGACCCAACGGTGAGCGTGACGCGGGCGGTCGCATCCATGAATCCCTGCAGGTGCGCGGTAATCTCATACGGGCCGATGCGGAGCACCGGAAACCGGAATCGACCGGCCGAGTCGGTCACCGTGTCCGTGCTCACGTTCGTGTCCATCTGACGCGCCACGACCTGCACGCCGGGAATCGCCGCGCTCTGTGCGTCAACGACGCGACCACTCACACTCGCGGTGTTGACCGTGACCTGCGCGGCGGCGGGCGGCGCCCATGCCATCGCCGCGCACGCGAGCGACATCGCGCTCGCGAAAATTCGCGTTCTCATGCTCCCTCCGCACTGGTGACCTTGAATGCGCGATCGGCAAGCAGCGCG
>JBOGIZ010000311.1:0-3537 GCA_050747805.1 Vicinamibacterales bacterium
CGTGTTCTTTAGTCTTTTCCTGGCGTTCGGGTTCTCGCTCGTGCCAGTGATCGTGAAGGTCGTCCTCGGCGCGCAGGTCGCGTTCGGCAACCAGGACGTGCCTGTCGTCGCCGCCGCGCTGCGGCGCCAGCATCTGATCATCTGGGCGCTGTGGGCGCTCATGGGCGCGGGGACGCTCATCGCGGTGCCAGCGGCGATTGCGGGCGGCATGTTCGGCGACGGGCCGGCCCGCGCCGTCCAGCGACTGTTCGACGGGCCGCGGCTGGGCACGCTCGCGGCGCGGCCGGGGATGACCGTCGCAGCGATGGTCGCGGCATCAACGATTCCCATCGATGTCGCCAACGCATCCACGGCGATGTCCGGTCAGGGGCTCTTTGAATTTCGCATTCCGGACACCGCCGTCGTCTTTCCTGGCGCGCGGTACTACTACGTCACGACGCAATCAGCGGACGCGACCACCGTCCGCGTGATCAATGTCGGCACATCGCGTCAAAAGGGATCGGTCGCGGAGATCGACGCGGAAGACGCGGCCCTGCGCACGACGCTCACGGCAGACGGCTGGCTCGCCGGTCACGAGGTCTATCGTGATGCGCAGGACCGCGCGCTTCATCACGGCGCGACCGAGGGACCGGAAGGACGTCTCTGGTTGAAGGACGAGATGGTTCTCTCGATCAACCGGAAGCGCATGGACGAGGAGCAGCCCGGGGAGGATCCGGCGACGGCGGGCGAGTGGATCCAGTACGTCGATCTGTCGTCGAGGGCGGACTATCCCAACATCGATCGCTACATGTTTCAGCCGGCCGGACGAGGCGTGCCGCGATGACGCGCCTCCTGGTCGGTATCGCCGTGACCGCGCTGGCGGCCACGATCGCTCGGCCGGCGAAGACCGATCGCGATCGCGCTGAATTGGACGGGCCGGTCCACACCGTTGCGACGCGCTGGCAGGCCAATCACAAGAATGCGGACGGCGAAGTCGAGGACCGGGAGCTCGGCGTCACCGAATATGACGCCGCCGGCAACCTCGTCGTCAGCCGCGAGTACACGGGCGCGTTCGTCCGCGAGCGCCGGCCGGAACGCCACGGCCACGACGAGACGCTGTTTCGATCGCCAGCGGGATCGGCCCTCGAGCGATTCGTGTATGACGGCCACGACAACATCATCGAGCGCCGGGAGTGGTACAAGGACACGGCCGACGGGCCGCCTGACGTCTTCGAGCGAATGAAGTACGACGCCGCCGATCGCGAGATCGAGTCCGAGTCGTTCGCGGGCAACAACGCGTTGCTGGACGCGACGATCTACACGCGGGACGCACGCGGTCTGATTCTGATCGAAGAGCACCGGCGTCAGGATGCAAACCCGCCGTATCCCCGGATGCACTACACCTACACCCTCGACGCGCATCGCAACTGGACCGCGCGGATCGTCACGCGGGAAAACGTGCCAGAGGATGCGTACGACTATCAGTACGCTGGCAACCTGTTCCGGACGATCACGTACTTTTCACGATAGCGTGCGCCGAGAGCGCAGAAACTAAGCCATTGTGTCTATGCGTCTATGCGTCTATGCGTCTTTGCGTCTTTGCGTGATCGTCCGTCACTCCCCAATCGGTCGCCCTGCAGAACGCCTCGCACCAGAGTAGACTCGTCGGCCGGAGGGAACTGCATGGATCGCCGCGAATTTCTCGAGACATCGTCGGCCATCGCCGGCGGGGCGCTGTTGTCGCATCTGGTGCCTGAGCGTCTCGCGGCCGCCGCCGAGCCGCCGATGATCGGCATTCAGGCCGGCGCGGTGTCATTCGTGGACGAGGGGACCGAACGCGTCCTCGACGTCTTCCGCGAATCGGCGTCGATCAACACGATCTTTCTCGCGACGTTCACGTACGGCCGCGGCATCGGCGGGCGGCAGGTTCCCGGCCAGCCGCTCCCGGACCACGGCAAGCAGGAATACGACACGACAACATTCCGCGGCGGCAACTTCGCGACCCCGCACCCGCAGTATTACCGGCACACGTCGATCAAGCCGGAGAAGGCGCCGGACCACGGCGCGTATGACGTGATCGCCGACGTTCTGCCCGCGGCCAGGAAGCGCGGCGTGAAGGTAGTCTGCTGGTTTGAGGACGTGATCGCGGCCGACGTCCAGGGATTCGATGAGGCGCGCGAGGTCTCGATCGTCGGGCCGCAGTCGACGTTCGCGTGCGCGCGGAATCCGAACACACGCAATTTCTGGCTGGGGCTCGTCGAGGATTATCTGCGTTCGTACGACGTGGACGGGTTGATGTGGGGCAGCGAGCGTCAGGGCCCGCTCGGCAATCTGCTCGTGGCGAATCACGGCGGCGCCGGGGCCGGCGGCCGCGTCGCGTGCTACTGCCGCTACTGCGTCGGCGCCGCGCGCGCACGCGGCATCAATCCCGATCGCGCGAAGGAGGGCTACACGCGCCTCGCCGAGTGGGCGTCGGCAGTCCGCGGCGGCAGCGTCCCAACCGACGGCGCGTTCGTCACGTTCTGGCGGCTGCTCGTGAAGTATCCCGAAATCCTCGCGTGGGAGCAGCTGTGGAACGACGCGCTCATCGATACCTACCGCGATATGTACCGACTGGCGCACGAGATCGCGCCGGCGAAAGGGATCGGCTGGCACGTCTGGCACAACAATTCGTTCTCGCCGTTCTATCGCGCCGAGCAGGACTACGCGGACTTCAGCGGCTACTCCGACTTTCTGAAGGTCGTGATGTACAACCTGTGCGGAGGTGAGCGCCTTGCACAGTACGTGCGCAGCGTGAACCGTTCGCTCTTTGCCGATCTCTCGCCCGAGTCGGTGCTGGCACTCACCTACGACGTGCAGCAGTACCACGATCGCCCGCTCGACGCGCTGGCGGCGGCCGGACTGGGGCCCGATTATGTGCTGCGCGAAACGAAGCGCGCCGTGGCCGGCGTCAAGCCGAACGTGAAGATCTGGCCAGGCATCGACGTCGACATTCCCACCGCACGCACGAGCAAGAAGACGACGCCTGACGATGTGTACGCGGCGGTGACGGCGGCGTTCGACGGCGGCGCGCACGGCGTGCTGCTCTCGCGGAAGTACTCGGAGATGCGGCTCGACAACCTCCGCGGCGCCGGCCGGGCGCTGCGCGACCTGAAGCTCGCGTAAGCCGGCCCTGCGCGGACGCTGTCACGACGGACGTACGCAAAGCGCGCACCCGGACAGACTCCTTCACCGCTCGTGACGCCACCACACGACAAGAGACGACAGAAGGTGCAACCGCCACGAACGCCGAAGACCGTTGGTGCAGCGAAGAAGTAAGACAAGACGTTGACACGACAGATTCCGACGACGAAGAGCCGCCTCCGCATTTGCCGGGTGGTATACTCGCGGCCGTCCCCCCACAACGAGTTATACCAAAATGGGTCTCAGAGCTCCGCTCGTCGAGCGTCGGCGCCCCAATCGTCCGCAGAACGGCGATCTTGAGCTCTGTCCGAAATGCCAGCTGCACAATTGCGAGTTCAACGAGCGCTATCGATTTCCCGATGGGAGGATCGGTCC
>JBOGIZ010000312.1:0-4210 GCA_050747805.1 Vicinamibacterales bacterium
GTTCAGCCGAGGCGAGCCTCGGTGGGAACGGTGGTGTAGCCCAACTGACAACGAGCCGCACGTCGGGAGGTAGCGCCGCCGGCCATGTATCGCCCATCGTCGCTATTTCGCGGTCAGGTATCTGCGCTTCACGCTCAGCCACAGATAACCTACGCCGACCATCGCGAGGCCGGCGATCATGAGTGCAATCGGCCATCCGAAACTATCAGAGAAGTATTCCGCGGTTATTTTGAGGATGTATGCCATGAGGAACAGGGTTCCGAAGGTGAGAAGCGATGTTCTACGCACACATACGCCGAGATAGAGCACGCCGAACGCAAGAAGGGGACCTATCAGTTCAAACGCCACGTTCTGAGTCGGCTTCCACCCGCCAAGGGAAAGCGCCGCACCCAGGGAACAGATCGCCCCAAAGCCATACAGGAACCCCGCAAGAGATCTGCTCCTCCCAGACGAATTGTAGTGGCCGAGAAAGAGATAGGCGGCGCCAACTGCGAGATAGCAATATTCCCCAAAGTTCCAGGCGGAGAGAAGAGGGTGCTCGTCTATCAGCCACCCCGCGGCGATGAGGGCCAGCGCGGTGCCGAACAAGATGGTGAAGAGATCAAGCACGGTCTTGCGGAATATGAGAGCGGAGGCCGCATACGTCACCAGGAGTATGAACGAGATCAGTGTCGGCAAACGTGGCGAGTCGAGGCTCCATCCGGCATGGTCGAATACGACGTACAGCCCTATCGGCATCACGAGCGCTCCGGCAAGGTGGAATGCCGCTCCTATACCACCGAGCGGTTCACGCGACTGCAACAGTACGCCCGCCACGAACATCGCGATACCGAGACCGAGCGTGACGAGAAGCTTCGTCTCAAATGACAGGACGCTCCAATGTTGCTCGATGAGTATCGCAACGCCGAGAGACACGACAGCGCCCCCGATATACGCGAGGATTTCAGCAGTGTTGAGGCGATGGGGAGAGATGGCGCCTGCCGAAACCGCCGGCAGGGCTACTGGCGCGCCTTCCGGCGGCCCTGCCTCACCGCCATCGAATGCCGCAAGCACTTCGTCTCTGGTGAGAGAGTGTTCCTTTCCGATCGAACGGATGTAATTCAGCGCTTCGTCTCGTTGACTCATACGTTGTGCCGCTCAGGAAAATGTGTTCTCCGAAGACGATAAAAATTGCCCGGCTCAATCAGCTCTGGGAGGAACGTCAGAGTCTAAGTCGCGCCTTTCGTCACGAAAGGCAGATTCGCAGCGCTGCTCCGGGCTGAGGGTGGGCGTGACGGCCGCCTCGCAGCTGCCTGGATCGAGCGCCGAGCGCTTATTGGCTTACCGCAAATCCGTCGCCCTTCCGTACGACTCGCACGGTCGTCGTCTGTCCGAGCGCCAGAGACACGCGCGGCATGGTGAGCTGCTGATCTCCAGCCTGGACGCGCACGGTGTACTCGCCGGGCGGCAGGTCGTGTCCGCCGTCGCCGGCGACCCCCTGCGCGACGACTGTGCCCGCGGCGTCCTTGATTGAGAAGGGGAACGTCGTGATCGTGGCGGCGACCAGCGCGTGCGAGAGTGCGGCGCCGTTCGCCGCGGTGTAGTAGGCGCCGCCTGTACTCGTGGCCAGACCGCCGAGCGCCTCCTGCGCCGCCCGGCTCTTCAGCGTGAAACCGACGATGTTGAGGCGGAAGTCGAGGCCGGACTGCTTGATCGCCGTCGCGGCCGCCGCGAAATCGCCGCCGCAGCTCTCCTCGCCGTCCGTGATCAGCACGACCGCGCCGCCGCCGGCCGCCTTCAGGTCGCCGATCGCCTGCAGTACCGAGTAGACCAGCGGCGTTTCCCCGCGCGGTCTCGCCGCGTCGATGGTCCTGAACAAGGACGCGCGATCGATCTTCTGCACGGGGTGCACGAGGTGCGAGTCCGTGCAGGTCCCCTTCTCTTTCGATCCGTACCGATCGCCGTACACGCGCAGGCCGACGTTGAAGTCGTCGGGCACCTTGGCGAGGACGTCATGAAGCACCCGTCGCGCGGTGCCAATGCGGGTGTTCGTCCCAAGCGGCTCGTTCATCGATCCGGACAGATCGAGGATGATGAGCAGGTTCTTGCGCGATTGCGGGTGGGCCGCCGGCGGCCCGAGATCGGCCGTCACGCTCAGACGCCCGCTCCTGATGGCATCAATCGCGAGACACAGCGTCTCGACGGCGTCGCCGGCTGCGCCGCGCACCGCGAACCAGAGGGGTCCGGCCAGCGTGGCGGGAGACGTCAGCGTCAGCGTGGCGCTCGCCTTCGCGCCGAGTGTGACGGTGGCCGGATCGATGCGTCCGGAGACGGCCGGCGAGCCCATCGGCGGCACCATCGACAACGCCACCGTGCCGGTGAAATCCGGTTTGGCCGCGAGAATCGTCAGGGGATAGGTCAGCGTCGCGCCCGCGCCGACCGCGCGCTGCTGCAGCCCGACGTCCGTCGTGATGGCAAAGGGCGCCACGCGCAGGCTGCACGGCAGCGGATCGGGATTGAACGGCAGCAGCAGCTGGCGCGCGGCGTACTGCTGATAGGCGAGATTGGCGTGCTGATCGCGGTCGATGCCGTCGTAGAGAATGATGCCGCGCCCGTAGTGCGCGTACGCGAGCGCAAAGCCGCTGCCGCCAATCGCATTCGTGCCGACCAGCGCTCCGCACCAGTGCGCGTCGTACCGGATCACGGTGTTGGAGTCCCCGAAGTCGTTCGAGATGTTGCCGTTCGTCTTCGTGCGCCACGACGGCTCGTCGAAGAACGCCGGATTGTGGCTGTCGGGGCTGACGAGAAAGTTCTGTTCGACGATGTGCATTGCGGACGCGGCGTTGCGGCCGCCGGGATTGCTCGTGGCGAACGGATACGGCAGGAACGAGTAGTCGGGGACGCGGCCGGGTCCGCACGAATCCGCGTCGGAGATGATCAGCTTGCCGCCGTTCGCCACCGACGCGACGAGCGCCTGCTTGACGTTCGCCGGCAGGCTCGTCTTGATGTCGCAGAGCTGTTCGAGCACGACCGTGTCGACATGCGCGCTGGGCACGAAATCGGCCGGCCGCACCAGATCCGGCGTCAGCGTCCAGTACTCCACCCGCTTGTAGATCGACGTGTCGACTCGGCCATCGCCAGGTCCCGGACCGAAGTATCGCATCGTCGGCGGCGTGGAGTGGCTCACGAAGGCGTTGTACGGCCCGTACTCATCGGGCCGCGCGGCGATGACCAGCACGCTCTTGCTTTCGGGGCACTGCGCGGCTGACGCGGCGGCCGGCGGGGCGCAGACGGCGCCCGGCGCGGTGCCCGGCGCCTGATACGCGAGGCTGGCCGGATCGGGTGTGAGCGTGCCCGTCGACAGCAGCACCTGCAGGTCCGGGTGACGCTGAAGGAGCGGCGTGTACCCAGCGCGCTGCCCCTCGTGCACGGCGATGTCGCCGACGGCGATGCCGGCTTTCGATCCGCTGTTGTGCGGGAACACGATCTTCACGAAGCGCGCTTCGACGGGCGCCTGCAGCGTCACGACGTGGTCACCGGGCTCGTGCGGCAGCACGGCCGACGCGGCCTTCACGAATCCGGCTGTAGCCGATTTGGTGGACACCCAGATCTCGACGTCTCTCGGCCACGCGGGGCTGAGGTCAGGGGCCCACGCATACGGCCGCCGCGCGGACGCGCTCGGGAAGGTGATCGTCACGCCAGACACGAGCGCCGTGTCGCGCCCGATGAACGACACCACGAAACTCGTCGCCTCCGACAAGCCGGCGGAGGTGTCCGTCCAGATCGTCGCGGGATTGCCGTCGAGCAGCTGCGCGACGAAGAACCCATCGGGCGTGCCGGAACTGGGCGGGCTCTCGACGCGTCCGCCCATCTCGAGCGCCACGAGGTTGTCGGTGTGGGACGGGCGCGCGGCTTGTCTTGTTGCCGCGACGGTCGCCGGTGCCACGCCGTACATGCCCACCGACGGCGACGCGAGGCCGGAGAGCGAAAGCGCCACGGCCCACACGGCGACGGCCAGAATCGTGCGGACTGTCTGCAAACGCGCCACAGCGCTCACTCCTGCGGCCACCCGTTCGACTTCCCGTCCTCGTGACGAACTATTTGCTTGCACCGATCACCACCGGAAGAAGCCACTTCGATCCTTCAGGCAGGGAACCGGCGAGGCCTGTTCCCGCAAGCAGGCCACCAGTGAGAAATCCCATCAGGGCTCCATTGATCGTCGCCACGAGGC
>JBOGIZ010000313.1:0-6223 GCA_050747805.1 Vicinamibacterales bacterium
TACGTGCTCGGCGGCGGCACTTCGCTGCGCACGGGCACCGGCCGTCCACCCGCCGCGCCCGCCGCGAGGCTGGCAAGCGGGGGCTGCGGCTGGTCTTCGCCGTTCACCGCAATTCTGAACCCGTCGCCGGCCCAACTGGGCCGCCGTACGGCCAACGTGAACGCTCTCGACTGGGGCATCGTCAGGCGAATGGTCGCCGTGTCGCCGTCCGGGAACGAGCTTTCCATCGCGAGCGTGACGCCGCCCAGCGCGAAGTGTGCGGTCGACGGGATGAAGAGATTCACCCAGATCCGATCGTCACTCGGCGCGCTTCCCGCAGTCTCGTAGTACAGGCCGTCGCCGTACAGCGCGTGATTCTCCATGCCCGTGCCGACGCAGCACGTGAAGCTGCGGAGCATGTTCTGGTACTCCTGCTGTTCGTTGCGGCCCACAGGCACCATGTAGGACATCTGGCCGTCGGCCGGATCGATCGACGACAGGACGTGGTTGAAGATCGCGCGCTCCTGAAAATCCGCCAGAAACGGGTCGGGATGGAACGAAAACAGCCGGCGCGTCAGCTTCAGCATGTTGTAGACGTTGCACGACTCGCACGTACGGCCGTCGACAATCGCCGCGAGCACGTCCGCAGGCCCGAAATATTCTTCGAGCCCGTGGCCTCCGCTGGCGAACGTGTGATGGCGAACCACGATGTCCCAGAAAAACGATGCTGCCATCAGATCGCCGGCGTCGGCGGTATATCCATAGCGTGCGGCGGAGCCGACCAACTTGGGGATCTGGCAGTTGCCGTGCTTGCCGTCGAGATTGTCTTCGCCGCGCTTCAGCGCATCTGTGAACGCGTGGTGTTCGAAGCGGTAGGAGAGCGCGAGCCAGCGCGCGTCGCCGGTGTCCGCGTAGAGATCCGCCATCACTTCGAGGATGCCGCCCTGCTCGGTGTTGAGCATGTGCTGCACCTGCTCGTAGCTGAGCGGCGCGATCACGCCCTCGGCCCACGCGGCGAATTTCGTTTCGACATCGAGCGCGGTCGCGTTGCCGGTGTGGCGATAGGCGTCGCGCAGTCCCGCGAACGTTTTGTGCAGCGTGTACCACGGCGACCACATGCCGTTCAGATCGAACGGCTGCGCGCGGATCTCGCCTTTGTGAAGCGCGCCGAAGGCCTCGCGGCCGTTCGACAGTGCGCACAGATACCCGTCTCCATTCTTGTCCTGGACGGTTTTCATCTCCGAGACGAGGTAATCGGCGCGCGCCTTGAAACGCGGGTCGCCGGTCGCCTCATACATGAGGCTGACGGCGGACAGATGATGGCCGGCGACGTGTCCTGTGAGGTTGTGCCCGTCGCCGTCCCAGCCGGCATAAGGTTCGGCTTTCTGCGGCAATCCCGCGCGGATGCGGTAGTACGCCATCATGCTGTCGGGATTCAGAGACAGCAGGTACTCGGCGTCGAGATCCTGCGCGTGCTTGACCGGCCCGGCGGCAATTCGGACTTGGGCGAGCGGCACCGGATGAGCCCGAACGAGCGTTCGCTCCAGCGCGGCGACCGCCGGGCTGTGCGCGTCGACAGTGTCGGCGCTTTTGGCGTCGGCCAGAACGCCGGCACCCGCGCTCAATGGGCGAACCGCGAGGGCCGAGGCGGCTGTCGCGGACAGTTGCAGAAAACGGCGTCGCGAGGAAGACATGATCCCGCAGGATAGCCGGATCCACTCCCAAGATCCAACCCGGACCTTCTTCTAGTATCACAGAGGACTCGACACATCATCGACAGCGGCGGCGCGAGCGAGCCGGCGAAGCGGCGAGCGAGGACGCGTGTTGGGGAGTCCGAGGGGCGACAGCCCCTCGGATGAAGATGGAATTAGTCCTGGGGCTCGCGGCCGAAGGCGCCCGCGACCTTGTGCGCGGCGGGCATGCCGCGATCCGGATAGCGCGACTCCGATTCCTTCTGCGCGATCGAGCGGCTCCCCGCCTTGTGCGACGTGTGACGATTGCGCGTGTCGGTCAGCGGTTGTTCGCCGACGCGGCCCGCCGCGTCTTGCGGGGGCGGAGAGGCGGTATCCACAGGCGGATGCTCCCGCCGTTCATCTGCTTCTTCATGCGCCGATTCCCTGTTGCTGATTCCCGAGTCCTTCATCGTTTCACCTCTTCGGTTCTACGACGTCCACTGATCAGGAGAAAGTGGGTGCAACGATTGGTCCGCCGTCGCTTGGGTCAGCTCCTGGGCGCAACGTAGCTTTTTCTGGCGCGCGCCTTCAGTCCCTTTGTCGTAACCCTCACGTCGACCTTGTGGATCCGGCCGTCACGTTTCGGCGGAGCGTACCCCAGCAGATACTGACTGTGCAGTTCGTCGGCGACCCGCTCGAACGCGGCGCCGAGATCCTCGCCGTATCGGATTTCCGCGTAGCCGCCGCCGGTCTCTTCCGCAACGCGCGCCAGCCCCGGATCCGGAAGGTCTGCGGTGAGCGCCGCCTGAAGCCCGGCCGCGCCGAATCCGGGCATGACCGCACGCTGGCCGGGCGCGGGGCGGCTGCGCATGCCGACGGCATAGAGCATCACGTTGGCGTCGCGCGCGTGATCGATCACGTCCGCCTGACTCGAAGGATCGTGGCGAAAATCGATCGGGCCGCTGTCCTTGCCGTCGGTCATGACGAGAATCACGGGCCGGCTGCTCGCGTCGTCACGTTCGGTCGCCGCCGCACGATTGCCGCCGAAGCTCGCGATGCCCTGGTCGACGGCGCGCCAGAGCGGCGTCGGAGCGTCTGGCGGAATCCGCTCCGGCAGGGCGCCCAGCAGCTCGGCGGTGTCTCGCGTGAAATCCGGGCCGATCGCCACATTGATGCCGAAGGTGCCGAGACGCGCAAGATCGTCTGGCCGCAGCCGCGCGAACAACTGCTGCGAGGCGGCGCGCAGCAAGGGCAGATTGCCTGCCATGCTGCCCGACACGTCGAGGAGGACGATGATCCGGATCGGCTGAGGTGTGTTCTCGAACACCGTCAGCGGCTGTGGTTTGCCATCGTCGCGCACCTCGAAGTCGTCGCGCGACAAGGTCGTGACGAGGCGGCCGTCGTGGTCGGTGACCGTCGTGAACACGCGGATGACGTCCGCGCCGCCGCGGAAGACCTGCTGCTCAGCCGAAAGTACCGTGCCAAAGGTGCCAGCCCCCTGTGGCACGGTGAGCGCGCATGCGGCGAGCAGACCGCAGGCACACGCACAGGAACGAAGCATCTACCTCTTGTCCATTTCGAACGTGTCGTCCGGGAATCCCGGGTTGTGTCCAACTCCCGTTATTTTTCTGCCTGTGCTGTCCATCTGCCCGCTCAGGAACGTGTCGACGTACGAGCCGATCTTCAGGCGCCCGTTCGTGACATTTCCTTGTCCGTCGATCAGCATCGGCGCCGCTGGATCCAACTTGCCCGTTTGACCCGCAGGCACATTGCACCAGTTGCCGGGCGACGCCAACGTGCCCGTCACGGTATTGCCCGCCTGCGTCAAACTCATGATCGGAAGAACGGGCGGAACAAACGGACTGCAGGCGCCGGTGAAGATGAACGTCCACGTGCCCGTCATGTTACCGAGCGTGACGGTGCGGAGATCGCTCGACGATCCACCTTTGCCGTCAGTGACCGTCAATTGAACCGCAATGCTGCCATCGCCGGTCAGCGTGGCGGCGAAGCTGGGACCCGCCGCCGTGGTTCCTGCATACGTCCACTGGTAGCTGACAATGTCGCCGTCGGGATCCGAGGCGCTGGCCGTCGCCGAGAAATTCGTCAGTCCAGATACGCCGAACGACGGCGTGACTGACATGTCATTGATCACGGGGTTGTGATTGGTTGACGTCGTCGGCGCTGTCGGAGTCGCTGACGTCGATCCGCCGCCAGACCCGCCGCAACCACACGCCAGAAACAGACACGCAACCGCAACGATTCTCTTCACGGCGCCCCCTGCAGTCCGCCGGCGCATTCGGCGAACCGTGATTTGAGGGATGGATTAGAGAGACGGATGCTACCTGGCGGCGCCGACAGCGTCAAGCGGTGAGCGGCTCCGGCAGCGCCTCGTGATCACCCCCCGGCGATCGCGCCCACGATGAGCAGCGGTTCCACGGCCCGCGACACGGCGTCGGGCAGCGGAGCGTCCGCGGCGTCGTGGGACAGGTCTTGCTCGCACGCGAAAAAGCGAACGAACGCCCGGCGTTTGTGCGTCGTGTGATCGCGAATAGTCCCGCGGAGGACTGGATACGAAGCTTCGACCGCATCGAGAACCGAGGCGATGGTCGCCGGGGCCGGCACCTCCACCACGATCTCTTCGCCGACCCGCGCCAGCGTCCGCAGATGCGCGGGCAGGACGACCCGGACTGAAGCCTTGCGCCCGTCGCTCATTTGAGCGTCTGCACCTCGACCGAAAGCACCGCCGGCAGATCGTGGACGATCGCGTTCCAGGAGTCGCCGCCGTTCGGCGACGCGTACACCTGTCCGCCGGTCGTGCCGAAATACACGCCGCAGGAATCCATCGCGTCCACGGCCATGGCGTCGCGCAGCACGTTGACGTAGCAGTCCTTCTGCGGGAGTCCGTTCGTGAGCGGCTCCAACTCGTTCCCGCCCGTCCGGCTGCGATAGACGCGCAGCTTGCCTTCGGGAGGGAAGTGCTCGCTGTCGGTCTTGATGGGGACGACGTAGATGGTGTCGGGCTCGTTCGTATTGACGTCGATGACGAAGCCGAAGTCGCTCGGCAGGTTGCCGCTGACTTCCGTCCACTTGTCGCCCGCGTTGTCGCTGCGCATCACGTCCCAGTGCTTCTGCATGAACAGCACGTTCGGGCGGGAGTGGTGCATGGCGATGCGGTGCACGCAATGTCCGACTTCCGCCGTCGGATCCGGAATGTATTGCGACCGCAGGCCCTGGTTGATCGCCTTCCACGACTCGGCGCCGTCGTCTGTGCGAAACGCGCCCGCGGCGGAAATGGCGATGAACATCCGCTTCGGATCCACCGGATCGAGGAGGATGGTGTGCAGACAAAGCCCTCCGGCGCCCGGCTGCCATTTCGGGCCCGTGCCGTGCGCGCGCAGCCCCGGCAGCTCGTGCCAGTTCTGCCCGCCGTCGGTCGTGCTGAAGAGCGCCGCGTCTTCGATTCCGGCATACACGGTGTCGGGATCCGTCAACGACGGCTCGAGGTGCCAGACGCGCTTGAATTCCCATGGGTGCGGCGTGCCGTCATACCACTGGTGGGTGCCGGGCACGCCGTCGTACACGAACTTATTATTGACCGGCTCCCACGTTTTGCCGCCATCGTTCGAGCGCTGAATCTGCTGGCCGAACCAGCCGCTCGACTGCGACGCGTAGAGGCGGTTGGGGTCGGCCGGCGATCCTTTGACGTGATACAACTCCCACCCGGCGAAGTGCGGCCCGCTCACGTCCCATTTCTCGCGCTTGCCGTCCGAGCTCAGGACGAAAGCGCCCTTCCGTGTGCCCACGAGTACGCGTACGCTGCTCATGCGATGCTGCCTCCGAAAGAGAAAGTGTAGATTACTTCTTGGCGTTCTGTGCGGCGGCCGCGCGCAATCGCGCTTCCCCTTCGCGAAACTCCGTCGAAGCGTTGTCGCCGAAGTCTTCTGTTTCGAATATCTGGCGGATCTCGATTTCCACGCCTCCGCCGAACGGCGCCCTCTTCAGCCACTCGACGGCGTCGTCCATCGACTTGACTTTCCAGAGCCAGAAGCCCGCGATAAGCTCTTTGGTTTCCGCGAAGGGCCCGTCGATGACCGTCCGCCGATCGCCGTCGAATCGCACCCGCTTGCCCTTCGAGGTTGCCTGAAGGCCTTCGCCGGCCTGCATCACGCCGGCCTTCACCAGCTCTTCGTTGTACTTGTGCATCGCCGACAGGATCTTCGAATCCGGCAGGATGCCCGCTTCCGACTGTTCGTTCGCTTTCACAATCACCATGACTCGCATGTGAGTGTCCTCCTCTGGAAGTTTGTCGAACGGGGCAGGCCCGGATCGACAGTCTGTCCGAATTTCCTGACGACGCGCAGCTCAACCATGATCACCCGGCCGTTGGCCGGTCCGTCCAACTACGGGTGGATGACCATCGGCGTCGCTTGACACCGGCCCGTCCCGGCGTCAGAGTACGCGCCTGTCCGGCGGCACTCGCGGCCGGCTCGAGCCCGCATGAAACTCTCATCGATCGCGGCGATCGCCGTTGCCGGCGCGCTGACGGCTGGCTGCGGCAGCGCGCCGCCGCA
>JBOGIZ010000314.1:0-2559 GCA_050747805.1 Vicinamibacterales bacterium
CGCGCGAAGCGGTCACGAGCGCGATGACATCGGCGCCCGCCGCCGCCGCCTGGCCCGAATCCGCGCGGCGAACCAGCGGGCGGACCTCATCCGGAAGCTCCGACGCCAGCGCGTCCGCGTGCGCGGGCGTGCGGCTCCAGATCCGAATCTCCTCGAACGCGCGCGCCAGCCTCAAGGCCTCGATGTGGCTGCGCGCCTGCACGCCTGAGCCGAACACCGCGAGCACGCGCGCGTCCGCCCGCGCAAGGCGCCGGGTCGCCGCCGCCGACACCGCGGCGGTCCGCGCTTCGGTGATGTACCGGCCGTCCACGATTGCCAGCAGCGCCCCCGTTTCGGGGTCCATCAGGACGATCGTGGCCAGATGGGAGGGCAGGTCCCTCTCGGAATTCGAGTGGTAAACCGTGACCAGCTTCGTGCCGAGCGCCGCCGGACGACCGGTGTAGGCGGGCATGGAAGCGAAAAATGCGTGCGGATCCGGCACTTCGATCACGCTCCGCAGCGGCTGGCGCACGGCGCCCGCCGAAAACTGCTCGAGCGCCAATTCCATGGCCCCGACCAGCTCATCCATTTTCAGCACGGCTCGAACGTCCCGTTCCGACAGCAGCACCGGCACGAGGCGCACCTTACCACAGCGGAAAATGGGAGGGATCTGGTACACTCCGACCCCTCCATGGTCGGCGATGCCATCGGCAAATATCGGGTTCTGTCCCGCATTGGCCGCGGTGGCATGGGCACGGTCTACAAGGCGGTCGACGAGACGCTTGGCCGCGAAATCGCGATCAAGTCGCTCAATACCGACGTCGCCGACGCCGAGCTGCTCAAGCGCTTCCGGGCCGAAGCGGTCGCCCTTGCCCGGCTCAACCATCCGAACATCGCCACGTTATTCGAACTGACCGAGCACGACGGTCAGTTGCTCATGATCATGGAGTTTGTCCGCGGCGAGACCCTCGATCGGGTGTCTCAGCGGAGCGGACCGATGCCCGTGGATCAAGCCGCCGGGATCTGCGCCCAGATTCTCGACGCGCTCGGTCACGCGCACCGCGCGGGCGTCGTCCATCGCGACCTGAAGCCAGCGAACCTGATGCTCACGGAATCGGGCCTCGTCAAGGTCATGGATTTCGGCCTCGCCCGGATGATGGGGACCGAGCACCTGACGAACGACGGCTTCATGGTCGGAACGCCGGCCTACATGGCGCCAGAGCAGGTGCTCGGCAAAGAGATCGACGGCCGCGCCGATGTCTACGCCATGGGCGTCGTCCTTTACCGTCTACTCACGGCGCAGCTGCCGTTCCACGCGGAGAGCGGCATCGCGATGGTTCAGAAGCAGATCAACGACGAGCCGACGCCGGTGCAGCAGATTCGCGGGGATCTTCCAGACGCCGCGAGCAAGATTCTCACGCGCGCGCTTGCCAAGGCGCCGGAGGCGCGATTCCAGACGGCAGACGACTTCCGGGATGCGCTGCTGGCGATGGCGGGGGTGACCACGTCCGCGACGATGCTCGTGACGTCGGCCATCGCCGATGCGCGGCTCGTGCAGAAGACGGCGCTCGAGGAACCGACGCTCCCGTCGACGCCGTCCGCCGCTCCGCAGGTGCAGCCGCTGCAGGCGCAGCCGCAGACGGAGCCGCCGCCGAAGCCGCAAGGGCGGACGCAAGCTTCGTCACCGACGATGGTGTTGCCCCGAAGCCAGGCGAATCCTCCGGCTGCTGCGCGTCACTTCCCAATCCGGCCGGTCGCGGTCGCGGCTGCGGCGCTCCTGATTCTCGCCGCAATTCCCGCAACGCTATTGATCGCGCGGCACAGGGCGCGCACTGGTTCGGATCTCGCCGCCCCTCCGGCCGCCGCCGAGGCACCGGCGCCCGGACCCGCAGCCGCCGCGGCCTTGCCGGCCGCGCCGATCGCGTTGCCGCCAGAAAAAACGTCCGCCAGCGTTGGTACGGCGGCACCCCCGGAGGCGGCTCCGCCTCCGAAACACGTCGCGGCCTCTTCTACGCGCGCTCCGTCGATGGCACCGGTCGCCGGGGCAGGCGTCGTCCCCGCTGCCGATCGGTCGGGCGACCGCCTCAGCGCAGCCGCGCGAGCCAACGTGCCGATCATGACCTTCCAAGGGGTGAAGTTGCTGATCGTCGACGGCGGAAAGGGCCGCGACCAGGATGCGACGCTCCGTCTCGGGGCCGATCGGGTCGAGGTCCTCGACGGCAACACACCACTGCAGGCCGTTCCGTACGCCGACGTGGTCGCGGTGTTTCATTCGCACTCGCGCGACCCCGAATGGACCGGAGCCGATGGCAAGAGCGTTCCGCTGGTCAAAGCGAGCGGCCGATTTCAGTTCCTCAAGGGTCCGTCGGACTGGATTACCGTGAAGACCCGCACCTCGTTTGTCTCAGTCCGCGTCGACGAAAGCGAATTGTCCCAAGTACTCGGCGCCCTCGAAGCGCGCACAGGGACACGCGTCGTTCAGGCGCGTTGAAGGGAGAGAGCCTGAACGACGATTGCCGAGTGGCGAGTGGCGATTGGCGATCGACGGATTGCCGAGTGGCGATTGCCGATCGACGGATT
>JBOGIZ010000315.1:0-4571 GCA_050747805.1 Vicinamibacterales bacterium
CTTCAGCGATCCGATGGTCGCTCTCGATTCGGAGCCGCTGCCCGATCGGGTTGCGGCCGGGCCAATGACGATTCGCGAGTGTCGCGTTGATGACCACCACGTCGGTGCTGCTTGAACGGTCACGCGCGTCGAAGGTCCGTCCCGATAAAAGGGGCATCCCCAACGTCGAGAAATATTGATCGTCGACGACCGCGTACGGCGTTTCCGCGCCGTGTCCATCGGCGGCAGGCGTCTCACCGTCTGCCAGCACGTGGTCCGATTGGTACCCCAGCAACGGCATGTCGGTCGCGAATGTCACGGCCTGAATGCCTGGCGTCGCGAGCAGGTGTTCCCGCATGCGTGCGAAAAACGCCGGGCCCATCCTGGCGTCGTAGCCGAGCGCCTTGATATTCGGAGGATCGACGAAGACCAGATTCCTCGCGGAGAAACCGAGCGGCGCGTGCTCCAGATTGAGCAAACTCCTGATCGAGATGCCTACGCCGATCAGCACGGTGGTCGCGACGGCCATCTGAATGACGACGAGCGCGTTGCGCACGCGAGACTTGCGCGGCTCAGCGACGGCAAGCTCGCGGTTGATGGCGCCCGAGAGGCCATCGGCGGCGCACCGAATCGCCGGCCCCAATCCGACGGCGACGCCTGCGAGAAGCGCCATGACCAGCGTCGCGCACACGACGAGCGCGTCGGGCGACAGATTCAGGATGGGCACCGGCATCAGTGGGCCCAGGGACACCTTGAACGTGGAAATCTCCCGCAAGACGACCCATCCGGCCGCGCATCCGAGGAGACCAGAGGCAGCACCCACCCACATCGCCTCCCGGAGCGGCGGCACCAGGAGCTGCACGCGAGACGCGCCCACGGCCGCGCGAACCAGCATCTCGTGACGGCGGGAAGACGAGAGGCCGAGCAAAAGGTTCGTCACGTTCGCGCATGCGACGATGAGGATCAGCGACACCACCAGCACCAGGCTTCCGACGATCATCTCGGTCCACGTCCGATCGCCAGGTGGCGTGACGCTGACAGGGGTGATGACGGCGCTGCGGCCTTTGTCGACCTCCGGATGATCGATCGCAATCCTGGCGGAAATGAGCTGCACGTCGGAGAGGGCCTGCGCGTCGCTCACGTGCGGTCGCAGCCGTCCAACCATGTTGAGCCATCGGTGCTGCCGATTGGTCAACTCACTCGGAGAGCCCCTGAACACCCGCTCGTTGGTTTTCAGAGACATCCACGCGTCGGGGGCGAACGCCCACAGCATGCCCGTAAAATGCTCGGGGACTACGCCCGTGATCGCGACCGTCTGGTCATTCAGCTTCGCCAAACTCCCCACGATCGAAGGGTCGCCGCCAAGACGGCGCCAAAACTGCGTGCTGATGACGATGTCTGGAACGTCAGCCGCCTGCGAACCGCCGAGATCGAGACGGCCGAGACGCGGGACGATCCCCAGCACAGTGAAGAAGTTGTCCGACACGTTCGTGGTGTTGATCTGAGCCTTTCGATCATTCGACGTGAACGTGATGCTCGAAATCGCATACGGAAACGCCGCGATGTCTTCAAACGCCTGCGTTTCATCGCGGTAGGTCGTGAATTCCGGGAACGACGCGTCGCCGAACGATTCCGACGGGGTCCTCAGATGGATCAGCCGTAACGATCCGGGTTCGCTCACCGCCGGCGGGCGCAGCAGCAATGCGTCGTACGCCGAAAAGCCGACCATCATCGCCGCGAGCGCGACACTGAGTGACAGCACGGCGGCGGCGACCAGGCGCCAGTGGCGTCCGAACAATCGCAGCGAGTGCCAGCCGCTCGACCGCAGCCAGAGCGCATCCCAAAAAGAGCCGACGCTCTGACGCACCAGATCGGCTCGCCGGCGGCCGCGCGTCGTCATCCACGGCGCTCTCTTGGATTCGCGGTGCTGCAGTTCCGCTTCCCATTCAGCGCGCCATTCGCGGCGGGCCGCTTGCGGCACGAGCCGGCTGGCGAGCGCGATGATCCAGCGATGCGGTCGCATCGTTATCGCCGTTCCGGAGAGGGCTTCGTCTGCCGCTGCGGCTTGCGGTCGGCCAGTCGGTACCTGGCGACCGATTCGGTCAGCGCGAGCTGTCCGGTTCGCGAGATCGCGTAGTACTTGCGCGCGGGGCGCAAATCGCGCTGGGCCACAGCAGCCTCTTCCCAGCGTGACGCGATGAGCCCTGCGCCCTCCATGCGGCGGAGCGCGGGGTACACGGTGCCGCTTGGCAGGCCCGTCGCCTCCATGATGTCGAACCCGTAGATGTAGCCGTTGGCGATCGCCTGCAAGACAGCGGTCGCGGACATGGAGAGATAGCCGACGTTCATCGGCCGCAGTTTACTACATACACCGTTTACTACATAGGGCCTTCGGCACAGCCATCGCATTGCGCGAGCCGACATCCCCGAAGGAGGCCAATCCATGGGTTCCGTCGCCCCCGGGCTGACGATTCTGACGGTTCTGATTCCGGACTTGCAATTGAACTGGTCCGCGACCGTATGGATTGCCATGACGGTCGCGTCCGTCTGCGGTTGGGTGCTCGTCTTCGCTGATATCCGCAGGTCTCGATACGACCTGCGACATCACGCGCCGCCTCGCCGTTGCGGACCAGACGCGGCGTCGCAAGCGCGCCGCGCGGTCGTAAGCTCGGAGATCGGTTCCAATGGCAATGGATCCGTCGCCGGCGGCTCCGCGCGGGCGTAAGCTCTCATCGGATCCCCGGCCCGCCTCACGGATAGAATATCACCCCGATCCCCGCGCGCGTGCCCCACGCGTTCGACGAACCGCTCGTCGGCGGGAGCGAGCCGAAGGTCGTCTGCGTCGGCGCGCTGAAGGTGGTCGATACGGTCGCGTGTGAAAAGCCGAAGCCCACTTCTCCAAACAGCCCGAATCGGTCGCTCAGTCCGTACTGTGCGCCGAAGACACCGGCGAGGCCAACCGCGGAATCGTTGCCAGAGATTGCCGTGCCGCCGGCAGTCGGCTGCGAGCGGTTCGACCCGTGCGCGTAATCGAGATGCGGCGCGACGTACGTGCGCAGGCGATCGTACTTGCGGACATAGAACAGGACGTCCGCACCGAAGCTGACGCTGCGGTCAGTCGATGTCGCCACGCCGGACTCGGTTGCCGATGTCCCGGCGAAGTCGATCGTGGGCCGGAGAGCGATCGTGTTGCTGGCGTTCCAGAGAATGCCGACCGACGCCGGATACCCCATCGTGATCCCGATCTTCGACGGATCCTGCGCCCGCGCCGTCGACGCGCACAAGACGATCGCCGCGATCGCGCAGAGACTTCTCCGAATAGTCATCGGACTCCTCCTGTCCGTGCTTGCACGCACACACCGCGAGTTGATAGGGTGGGAGATGAAACCTTTCACGACCCTCATCCTCTGGTTGTTCGTCATCGTGCTCGGCCTCGATCTCGGCGGCGGCATCTACGAAACACGCGTCGTCGTGCCGCTGTGGGCCCACGGCGTCCCCGAGACGCTCGCGGCGGGCAATCCATACGGCCGCGTGGCGATTGACGCAGGCATGCGCCTCTGGGCGTACCTGACGTCGGTGGTCGCTCTGTTCGCGGTTCTTGCGCTCATCTTCGGATTCTTCATGGCGGGGCCACAGCGCGCCTGGCAGATCGTCGCGGCCGCGCTGGAGCTCGCCGTTGTCGGCACGACGCTGCTGTATTTCAAGCCGACGCTCGTACGCCTGTTCATGACGCACGGCGCGGGTCTCTCCCCGGCCGTGATTCAGTCCACCGTCCAGCAATGGGTCTCTCTCAACCGGCTGCGTATCGTCATCAGCGCGGTCGCCTGGTGCGTGGCGCTGCGCGCGCTGACCCTTGCATGAGCACTCTGGGCTGACGGACCTCGCGTCGGACGCGAGCACCCCCGCACTTCGCGCGCCGCACCCCGCCCTCCGCGCCCTCCGCGCCCCGCACTCCGCTACTTCAAACCGTCAGCGACCGAGAGGTACATCGCGTTGAAAAACAGCTTGAAATCGCCGTGCGGCTGCGAGCGATTGGTCAGCTCGTTGCCAAACAGGAACACGTGTCCCTTCCCGACGTCGGCGCTCGCGATCTCCACGCCCTTGTCGAGCACCTTCTGACCCCAGGCCCAGCCGCTTCTGAGCGGCGTCTCGCTGGCGAACCAGCCGACGGCCTTCGTGGACGGCGCTCCCGCGGTCGGCTTCAGATCCCACACGACGTTGTTGTTGTAGAAGATGTCGGTCTGCTTGCCGTAGCCCGTGGCGAGCGGTGTCGCGGGATCGAGCGCGATCTGGAAGACCGAGCTCGGCGCGTAGAACTGATTACGCGACCCGGTCTCGTGCCGGACGAGCGGCAGCTTGAACAGCTTCACGAAGCCCTCGTTCTGATCGCCGGCCGCGTTGCCGATGACGATCACGGTGCCGCCGTTCTCGACGAACTGCTGGAGGGCCGCTTCGCCCTGCGCATCGATCGCGCCTTGCCGCTTCGTGTAGACCTCGGGGATCGGCTCGAACGGCCGTGGCCGCGTGTCGCCGGCCGGCACCGCGCCATTGTTCGCGCCGCGCCCGCCGCCCCGGCCGCCGCCCCCGCGGCC
>JBOGIZ010000316.1:0-1741 GCA_050747805.1 Vicinamibacterales bacterium
GAGGTGAAGGACATGGTCGAGAAAGCGCGCGCCGAGCGCGCGCGTGGGACGGCCACGTCGCGGTAGCGGCGCGCTATCGGCCCTCGGCGGGCTCGAACTTCTCGAGCGACGTGGTGATGTGCATGAAGAAGTCGCCCGAGGCTGACATCGTGTCCTCGCGCAGCACGAAGCCCACGTCCGGCACGAACCACCAGACCTCCTGCGCCTGGATGGTCAAGGGTCCCTGCTGAGCGGTCACGTCCCCTTCCAGACGCGCGGCCGTGTAGGTCCCGGCCGGGACCGTCACCGATCCGCCGCGGACGACGCGGCGGCGCACGGCATAGGCGTGATCGTCGTTCTGCCATGACCATGATTCGCCCGGACGCAACGCCGCGCTGAGCAGCCGCTGCGGCGGCCGCATCGGGATCTCGAGCTGCCCAGCGATGTCGTTGCGTTTCCCCAGCAGGAGCCCTTCCGGGGCCACGCGATACCACTCGATCAGATACGGCTGTCCGGCGCGCGTGGACTCGATCCGAACGTAGTCCGAACCGTCGAGGCGATCGGTTCCCTTCACGACCGAGATCACGGTCGATTCGACGACGTTCCCGTGCGCCCGCGCTGCGTCCTCCTCCGAGAAGTGCGCATCCGGACCGATCTCTTGCCGCTCGTGGAACGTCCAGCGCGTCCCGACCGCGAGCGGGAAGCGCGCGCCAGGTGACGTGCCTCCGGCCGCAGGCGTGGACGGCTCGCGCGGTGGCGGCGCCGCAGTTGCGGCGGTTTCACGAGACGCCGCGCTGCCCGACTGACCCGTCTTCGCGATCCGGATCTCGACGCGCCGGTTCTTTGCCCGTCCGTCGGGGTTGTCCGAGCCGTCCGGGTTTGCGTTCGGCGCGATCGGCTTCGTCCGCCCGAAGCCGCGCGTCCTGATCTGGGCCGCCGCGATCCCGCCGTTCGCGGTCAGCCAGTCGGCGACCGCCCCCGCGCGCTTCTCGGACAACGTCTGGTTGTAGGCATCGTTGCCCTTCGCATCGGTATGCCCGTCGATCTGCATGGTCGCGCCCGGATACGCCTTCATGACCGTCGCGACGTCGGCGAGCTGGGCCGCCGCTCCGGGCTTGAGATCGCTCTTGTCGAAATCGAAGAGGACATCGGCCGAGAGGTTCACCGTGACGGTGTCGGGCGTGACGTCGGCGTGCAGGTCCTCGAGCGCTTTGTCCAGCCCGATCGTGCGCCCGGCGACGGCGCTCCCGCTGTCGGCGGCGTGCCCGAGGCCCGCGAGGTCCACGTTCTCGAACGGCTCGAGGAGCGGGATGACGACATCGGCGGTTTTGACCGCGTCGGGCGGCGCGTTGAAGGTCAGCGTCATGAACGTCTGCGCGCCCGGCCGCACCTGCGACAGGAAGAAGCGGCCCCCCTCGTTCGCATCGGAGACGGGCTCGGCCTGGAAATGCCCGTCCTGATCTTTCAGGAGGGCATACTTCTTCCGATTGACGGGATCGAGGACGTACGCGTCGGCGTACTTGATCGCGGCGGCGCCGCCGGTCCAGCGCTGAGGGTTCGCGATCTTGATCCGGACCTTGAGCTCGCCGCCCGCGCGCGTCGCGCTCACGAGCGACGCACGTAACGTCCCGGCTGCGGTGCCGACGTCCGCCGACGCCGGAGCGGCGTCCGCGATCGGCACGGCCTGGAACGGCTGCGACAGCGGGAGCGAGACGTCCACCGCCGGCGCGGCAATGGGCTCGAACATCGCCCAGACCAGGAG
>JBOGIZ010000317.1:0-2937 GCA_050747805.1 Vicinamibacterales bacterium
GCACGCTGTTGAAAATGCTGAAGACGGCCGTCGTGATACCAATGCCGAGCGCAAAGGCGAGGATGGCCAGCGTCGCGACCGATTTGTTGCGAATGGACGCGCGGATGGCGTAGCGCATCACGTGAGCATCTCCCTCGCGCTGACACGTGACGCCTGCCGTGCCGGAATCACAAGAGCGGCTGTCGCCGCGAGCACGAGCAGCACGAGGCCGACGCCGAACGAAAGCGGGTCGTAGGGGCTGACGCCGAAAAGGACCGCGCGTGCCGCGCGGCCGGCAGCAGACGCCAGAGCCACGCCCGCAATGGTCCCGACGAACAGCGGTCCTCCGGCCGTTCGGACCACGACGCGCACCAAGTCGGCTGGTGTCGCGCCGAGCGCGATCCTCACACCCAGCTCACGCCGACGCTCGGCGACGAGCAGCATCAGCATCGCGTACAGGCCGAGGCTCGCCAGCGCGAGCGCGGCCGCCGCGAACGTGCTGAGCAGAGTGGCATTGATGCGCGGCTGATCGAGCGCCGCATTGACGACGTCGGACAGCGGCTTCATGCCGAAGACAGGTCGCGACGCGTCCAGCTTGCGCACGAGCTGTCTGATCGGACCCACGAGCGCGCGTGGGTCGTCGTCGGTGCGGACGACGTACTCCGGATCGGGCCACGACCCTGCCGGGTCGCACTGATAGACGTAGGGCACAGCCGGGGCCGATGGTCCATCTTCGAGCGCGTCGCCGATCACGCCGACGATCCGCTCGGGAGTCCCGCCTGCGGTGAAGGTAAGCATGCGTCCGACGACGTTCGCACCCCCGGCCGCGTCGTCGACGAATCGACGGTTGACCAACGCGGTCGTTCGGGCGCCCGGTCCGGTCTGCAGATCCGGACACCAATCGCCGGCGACGAGCGGGATTCCGATCGCGTTGAGATATCCGCGCGTCACCGTCCGTTCACCAACGGTGATGCTGCCGTCCGGCGCGGATCCGGTGAGCCCCTGAACGTCGACCTGGTAGCGCAGCGTCGCGGCGGTCGCCGGCAGAAAGTTTGTGAAGCCCGCCGCGCGCACGCCCGGCATCTGGTGCAGCGTCGTCACGATCTGTTTCTGGAGTTGCCCGATGCGGGCGCGATCGTCGCTCCACGACGCGCCCACGTGGAACGTCAGCACGTGCGAAGAGTCGAATCCCTGGCGCACTCCCGTCAGTGCGCCGTAGCTCCGTACGAGCAATCCGGCGCCGGTCGCGAGGACAATGCCGAGCGCGATCTGCGCGGCGACCAGTGTGCTTTGCAGACGATGACGGCCGCCGGCGACCCCGCGCGACCCTGATGAGAGGAGCGGCGCGACGTCGCGCGCGCGCGTCGCGTGGAGCGCGGGCAGCAGCCCGACGAGGAGAATGGCACCGGCCGCCACGAGCACGATGAAGACGAGCACGCGCGCATCGAGTCCCACTTCGCCGATGCGCGGAACATCGACAAACCAGATAACGGCCAGTTTCGTCAGCCAGTACGCCAGCGCCGCACCGGCAGCCGCGCCGGCGCCGGCAACGATCGCCACCTCATACAGAACCGCCGCGATCACTCGACGTCGTGACGCGCCAATCGCTGACCGGATGCTGAGTTCGATGGACCGGCGCCGGAGCTGGACCAGCATCAATCCCGCAACGTTCGCCAGCGCGATGAGCAGAAGGAGCGCGACGGCGCTGAACACAAACAGGAGCGCCGAGCGATCGGCGCCGACGCGCGCGTCCTTCAAATCGTGCAACGCGACGCCCCAGTCTTTGTCCGTCTTCGGGAATTGCTGGCCGAGCATCGTCTGCACGCGCATCAAATCGGCGTGCGCCTGGTCAAGCGTCATGCCCGGCTTCATGCGTCCAACGCCCGAGATGAATCGCGCGTCGCGCATGCGTAAGATGAAATCGTTGACCTGTGCCGGTATCCACACGTCGACGGCCGCCGTCGTGAAGGCCGGCGGCATGACCCCGACGATCGTGTAGCCCACCCCACCAACAACGAGACGCGATCCCACGGCCGATGGCTGGCGGTTGAACCGGCGCGTCCAGAATCCTTCGCTGATCACCGCGACGGTCGAACCGCCGGAGCGCTCCTCGTCGGGAAGAGGGGTCCGTCCGACAAGCGGCTTCATCTGAAAGACGTCGAAGTAGCGAGGCATGACGCGGAGGCCGGCGAGCCGCTCGGGTTCCGCCCCGCTGGTATCGGTCACGTTTTCGGAGTAGCTGCCGGAGATCGCCGTAAAGGTGTGATTCAGACGGTTCCAGTCGTCGAGCCGGATTGGGGCGATGAGACTGGTGCGTTCCCGCTGCGAGGGACTCGCCTCGAAGACCGTCACGAGCTGACTCGCGCCGGGGAACGGGAGCGATCGAAGCAGAACGCCGTCGACGATCGAGAACGCCGCGGCGGTCAGCCCGATCCCGAGCGCCAGCGTCAGCACGACGGTAAAGGTAAAGGTGGGACGGCGCAGGAGGGCGCGCGCTGCCTGGACAAAAGGCCGCATGCCTTGCTTTGACGGTGGAGGTCGAGCGCGGGTTGGCCTCGACGGCCGATTAAACTCAGCGCGCGGAGGCGGGAAGAAGGCCGGCGCCGGACAGCAGCCAGTTTCCCAAGTGGTCCTGCGACTTCATCTCGATGCGGGTGTGCGCGCGGCAGATCTCGGCAAGCGCGCGCTGCGTGGTCGGCGACACGAAATGCGCGGAGCAATAGCCGCACATCAGGTTCAGCGGGACCTGGCGCGCGAGCCCGTTCCACAAGGCCTCGAGCTCGAGCGCCTGCGGGAGCTCCATCCCCTGCGCGAGGATATCGACCATTTCGCCGTACGCGTACACCGGCCGGCCGAACTCGCGGACGGTTGCGCCGATGACCTTTTCGAACTTGAGCGAATGGAGGCCGTCGCGGCCGCTGACGCGCGCGAGCGTGTCGGCGGCATCAAGCACGAGGA
>JBOGIZ010000318.1:0-2051 GCA_050747805.1 Vicinamibacterales bacterium
GTGCCCAGCGCGCCGCCGAGCGCGAGCGAGCCGACGTCGCCCATGAAGATGTCGGCGGGGTACGAGTTGTACCAGAGGAAACCGAGACTCGCGCCGACCAGCGAGCCGCAGAAGATCGTCAGCTCGCCGATGAGCGGCGACACGTGCTGGAGCTGAAGGTACTCGGCGAACGTGCGGTGGCCCGTCACATACGTCAGCGCCGTGAGCGCGGCGGCCGCGACGCCGAACACACTGATCGCGAGCCCGTCGAGACCGTCGGTGAGATTGACGGCGTTGGTCCAGCTGACGCAGACGAACATCGCGAACGGCACGTAGACCCATCCGATGTCCGGGACGAGGCGCTTGAAGAAGGGAAAGACCAGCCGCGTGTTGTACAGATCGAGCCGGACCAGCGACAGCAGCGCGATGCCGACGCCGGCGCCGATCACGATCTGCCACGCCATCTTGTAGCGGGGCCACAGGCCGTGGTGCGAACGGCGCACGATCTTCAGGTAGTCGTCGGCGAACCCCACCGCGCCGAACGCGACCGTCGCGGCGACCGCAATCCACACGTAGGCGTTCGTCAGGTCGGCCCAGAAGAGCGTCGGCAGCAGCGACGCCGAGATGATCAGCAGCCCGCCAATCGTGGGCGTTCCCGCTTTCGCGCGATGCGTCTGCGGGCCGTCTTGCCGGATGACCTGGCCGATCTGGAAGTCGCGAAGCCGCCGGATCATCCACGGACCCAGCGCGAGACTGAGCAGGAGCGCGGTGATGCTCGCGCCGGCCGTGCGAAACGTGATGTACCGAAACACGTTCAGCACCGGCACGGTGGTGTGGAGCTCGCGATAGAGGACGTGGTACAGCATCAGGCGTACTCCGCCTTGAGCCGATCCACGACGACATCGGTGCGGATGCCGTGCGATCCCTTCACGAGCACGAGATCGCCGGGACGGATTTTCTTCGCTGCGATGTCCGCCGCTTCTGCGCTCGTCGCCGCGTACACCACGGCCGAGGCGTCCATCCCGGAATTCGCGGCAGAAAAGGCCATCGCCTGCGCCGCAGCGCCGCCGACCGTGACGAGAAGGTCAAGGCCGGATTCGGCGGCGATCCGTCCGGCGCGCGCGTGGAGCCGCGCGCTGTGCGCGCCCAGCTACAGCATCTCCCCGAGCACTGCGACCTTGCGCGCGTTGCCGCTGGCGGTGTGGATGGTTTCGAGCGCGCGCTCGAGGGCCGCCGGACTCGCGTTGTATGAATCGTCGATGAGCGTGATCCCGCCGGGCAGCCGCAGCAGCTCTCCTCGGTGCGGAGGCGGCGCGATCGCCTCCGCGCGCCGCGCGACCGCTTCGAGCGGCACGCCAAGCTCCGTCGCGACGGCCGTGGCGGCGAGAAGATTCATCAGGTTTCCGGATCCGAGCAGCGGAAAGACGACGCGGGCTTCGCCGCCGCTCCGCGTCGTGATCGTCGCGGCCATGCCGTCGAGGCCTCGATGCTCGACCCGGCTGGCGCGCACGTCGGCTCGGTCCGATATACCGAAAGTTACGGTCCTGCCCGCGAACGCGCCGATGCGCGCGGCGATGCGCGCGTCGTCGGCTGACGCCACGAGCAGATCAGACGCCGCGGCTCCCTCGAGAATCTCGGCCTTCGCGTCGGCGATCGCATCGGGCGATTCGAAGAATCCCAGGTGCGCGTCTCCGACGTTCGTCCACACGCGGACGTTCGGCTGCGCGATCCCGACGAGCGTCCGAATTTCCCCCGCGTGATTCATGCCGAACTCGACGACCGCCATCTGGGGCCTGTCGCCGAGGTCGAGCAGCGAAAGCGGCAGGCCGATGTGGTTGTTCAAATTGCCCTTGTTCCGAAACACCGAGAACCGCTCCGAGAGAAACTCCGCCGTCAGTTCTTTCGTTGTCGTCTTCCCGGCACTGCCGGTGATCGCGATCACCGTCGCGCCGGAGCGCCGCCGCACCTCACGCGCCGCGTCCTGCAGGGCGCGGGTCGTGTCGTCCACGACGATCACAAGCGGCGCCGGCCCGCCCGTTCCTGCCTCTGGCGGGGCCGACGCCCTCGTCGTC
>JBOGIZ010000319.1:0-2690 GCA_050747805.1 Vicinamibacterales bacterium
ACGCGGTTCGGCTCACTCGGATTCCCGGTCGCGAAGTAGCTCGTGAACTGATTGCCTTCCTTCAGGTACGCGTTGATTTTCGGGGCGAACGGCGAGTCGACAATCGAGGACGTGGCCTTGTTCTCGAGCGTGATGATGAACAGATGATCGTACCGTGGGATCGCCTCCAGGTTCATCACGGCCTGCTGCGCGTCCTTGATCGCCATGTCGTGCCGATCCGTCATCGTTGCCGCGAGCGAGAAGCGGTTCGTCAGGATGACCGACTCGCGCAGGACCGACGCCCGCACGCGTGCATCCGCGATCGCGGCGGGATCGCCGGTCACGGCTTCGACTGGTACATCGATCCGAGATGCCACCTTCCGATGTGCTGTCGCCCAGCTCATGCCGTCCGCCTCCATCATCCGGACCATTTCGGTCGATAACGGAGAGACGATGACTGTCTGGGAGCGCGGGTCCGCCGCTGCGCGGAGTATCAGGTGACGAACGACCGCATGTCCGTTGATTGTCGCGTGCGTCGAAATGTCGGCGACGAGCGGCCAGCCGCCCGGATCCGCCAGGACGAACGCGCCGGCGGCGTCGGTTGTGGTCGTCGGCTCTCCGGTGCCGCAGACGCCGTCATTGTTGGCGTCGGCGCAGACCTGCGCGCGCTGATAGCGCGCCGCCACAGCGGCGGCCGGCCGGTTTCCCGACGCGCGAACGAAATCGCTGCCCGTGACGACTCCGTGGATCTGGCGAGCTCCAGCCCACTGTGCTTGACCGCGTACGTGGACCGTCACGGCGACTGAGACAATCGCCAGGAGAATCATTCGTCGCGATTCAACCGAGTTGAACGAACGCACTTTGAACACCGTTTGCCCCTTTCGCGTGAGTTCCAGAAACGATAGCGCTGCAATGTAAACAGCGCGTCACTCCATCTTCACGGCGCCGCGACGACGTCATCCAGCGTTCATTCTCGCGGTTCTCCAACAGCGAAGTTACGACTCCGTGATGGTGAGGTCACGCCACGGTCACACACGCTACGTACGCTGCGCGTGTTCGATTCGTACTCAGATTGGAGATCGCGCATGCCGTTCGTTCGACGCATTTCACTCGCCGGGATTCTTCTCGGGCTGCTCGTGGCGCCAGCGACCGCCAGGGCACAGACAGGCAGCGCCGTCATTCGAGGACGCGTGACCGATTCCGCGGGCGGCGTCCTGCAAGGCGCGGTCGTGACGCTGGCGCCGAATGGCGCCACTGCCGTGACCGACAAGCAGGGCGCCTACAGCATCGGAGGACTGCCGCCGGGGTCTTACACCGTCCAGGTGCACTACGTCGGCTTCGACGCATTCACGAAGGCGATTGACGTGGCGGCCGGCGCCGCGACGCAGGTGGACGCGATGCTCTCCGTCGCTGGACACAGCGAGGAGATCCTCGTGTCGTCAGAGCGGCCGAGGGGTGAGGCTGAGGACATCAACCGCCAGCGGACGGCCGACAACATCGTCCAGGTGCTGTCGTCAGAGGTGATCACGAGCCTGCCGAACGCGAACATCGCAGACGCGGTGGGCCGACTGCCAAGCGTGACGCTGGAGCGCGACGAAGGCGAAGGCAAGTACGTGCAGATCCGCGGAACGGAGCCTCGTCTGAGTAACCTGACGATCGACGGGGTGATCCTGCCATCGCCCGAATCCGGGGTCCGGCAGATCAAGCTGGACACGGTCGCGTCCGACCTCGTGGACTCGGTCGAAATCAACAAGACGCTGCAGGCGAATATGGACGGAGACGGCATCGGCGGCAGCGTGAACCTTGTGACCAAGACCGCAGGCGAGCACCCGACGGTGATGCTGTCGGGGATGGGCGGGTACACGCCGATTGTCGGCGGGCGCGGCGTCACGCAGTTCGGCGAGACGATCGGTCGCCGATTCGGCAGCGCCCATCAGCTCGGCGTGCTGATCGGCAGCACCTACGACTACAACGGGCGCGGGATCAACGACATCGAGCCGTCCCCGACCGTGACGAGCCTGAGCCCCCACTACGACGCCATCGATCTGCGCGACTACATGTACTACCGTAAGCGGTGGGGCCTGACGGGAAGCGCGGACTATCGACTCAACAATTCTTCCAATATCTCCGTGCGAGGGCTGTACTCGTCATTCCGGAACTGGGGCCAGAAAGGCGTGTTCTCACTGAATGACGGCGACGTGCCGTCCGCGAGCCTCGACTGGCGCCGGCCCGAGACCGCCGTCTCGAACCTCGTCGCCGAGGGGAAGCACACGATGGGGCTGACGTGGCTGAACTGGGACGTCTCTGGGGCACGATCGTGGAGTCTGGGCGGCAGCGGCGGCGCGAATTTCAAATGGAACGGCGCGGATCCGAACTGCGTCGACGATCCGGCCGCGACGACCGATCCCAATGTGCCGCAGTTCAGCGCGTCGTGCTACACGCCCGGTCCGACGAACACGACCGACATCGCGAACTACGTGCTGACGAGTTGGAACCCGCCGACGCAGGGGGAGTCCGTCCAGCTAAATCTGCAGGGCTCGACCGCCGTGGGGAAGATCTACAAGGTGGGACAGCGTTTCGGGACGATCGAATTCGGCGGGAAGATCCGGAACGGACACAAGGACAACAATACCAACAGCCCAAAGTACACGGTGATCAACGGGGTGACGATTCCGGTGGCGCAGTTTGCGGGCGCGTTCGCAGACCCGGAC
>JBOGIZ010000320.1:0-2950 GCA_050747805.1 Vicinamibacterales bacterium
GCCGCGCGGCCGAGAGCCGACGCCACCGCGGACGCCTCTTCACCCACGCGGATGTCCTTGCCGTTCTGGAAGGGAAGAACGGGCACCGAGACGGCCCCCGACGGCACCGACGCCGGCATGGCCGAGATCGGCCCCTGACGCGTCTGCGCCCCCGATGCGCGCACGGCGGGCATCTGGACGTTCCGAAGGATTAACGTCGCCACACCGATGGTCGCCGCCAGAAACGCTGCCGCGACGATCCATTCGACGATCGACGCGAGCCGAACCCGAACGCTGTCCATCGCAGCCTCCTCGCTGGGAAAAGGAGGGGAATCCGGGGAGGCTACACCCAATGGCGGATGGGTTCAACTCTCCGTTATATGATCACGGTTTATGGACACCGTCACGCTTACGATCGACGGCCAGCCGGTTACGGTCGAGAAGGGGAAAACCGTCCTGCAGGCGGCCATCGAGAACGGCATCAAGGTGCCGTATTACTGCTATCACCCGGGCATCAGCATCGACGGCTCCTGCCGCGTCTGCCTCGTCAAGATCGAGAAAATGCCGAAGCTGCAGACCTCGTGCTCGACGCCGGCCGCCGAAGGCATGGTCGTGTCCACCCAGGCGCCGGACGTCGTCGAGGCGCGCGCGAGCGTGTTCGAGTTCCTGCTCATCAACCATCCCCTCGATTGTCCCGTCTGCGACAAAGGCGGCGAATGTCCGCTGCAGGATTTTTCGTACTCCTTCGGACCAAACGAGAGCCGCATGGAGTTTCCGCGGCGGGTGTTCGACGGCGAAGGCGTGAAGGCCGACGTCGACTTCGGCCCGACGCTCATGCTCAATCGCAACCGCTGCATTCTGTGCACCCGGTGCGTCCGCTTCATGCGCGAAATCGACGGCGACGCGCAGATCAATATCACCGACCGCGGCTACGGCAGCGAGATCGCGACGTTCCAGGACGAAGGCGTGCACTCGCTGCTCTCAGGCAACCTCATGGACGTGTGTCCCGTCGGCGCGATCACGACGAGGGACTATCGCTTTAAGTCGCGGCCGTGGGACAACCCCGATGTGGTGGACACGATCTGCACATTCTGCGAGAAGGGCTGCAACACGAGCGCGTGGCTCCGCGCGAAGCCGGAGTGGGCGAAAGGCGCGCAGCTCGTGCGGGTGACGCCGCGCTACAACCCGGCCGTGAACGGCTACTGGATGTGCGACATCGGCCGGTTCGACTATCACTGGATCGAGGGAGACGATCGTCTGCATAAACCCCTGCTGCGTGACGAGCATGGGGTGGAGACGGCGATCGACTGGCGCGAGGCGCTGGCGAAGATCGCGGACCGTCTGCAGGCCAACGGCGGCCCGGGCGCGCTCAGGTTTCTGATCTCCGCGCACGCCTCGCTCG
The DNA here is from genome assembly GCA_050747805.1 of Vicinamibacterales bacterium. Lineage (GTDB taxonomy): Bacteria > Acidobacteriota > Vicinamibacteria > Vicinamibacterales > 2-12-FULL-66-21 > JAICSD01. The sequence continues at coordinate 1,382 of JBOGIZ010000320.1, forward strand.
AAGAGCTGTTTCTCATCGGTCGGCTCGGCGGCGCCTTCGGCCTGCCTGAAGACGGCGTGGCCGTCAGCTGGCGGGTGCGTGAGAAACCGCAGCCGGCGAACACCAAATTTCCGATCCCGGACGTAGACGCGCCAAACGTCAAGGGCGCCGCCGATCTCGGCTTCCCCACGCGCGCGACCAGCGGCGGCGAACCCGATCTTGCGAAACTGCGGAGCCAGGTTGAAAGCGGGCAGGTGAAGATCCTGTACGTCTTCGATCCCGGCCCTGCCGGGTCGATCGGCGATACGGCGTGGATCGTCAACGCGAAGCGGTCCGGCACGCTGCCGCTCCTCATCGTGCAGGGCCCGCTGCTCACCGACCTCTCGCGCGCCGCCGACATTGTGCTGCCCGGCGCGTGCTCGTTCGAGAAGGACGCCACCTACGTCAATCGGCAGGGACAGCTCCAGGGCGCGGCGCGCGCGCTGAACCCGCCCGGGAACGCGCAGGAGGACTGGCAGATCTTCGTCAATCTGGGTGAGGCGCTGGGCGCCGGCCTCGAGTACACCGCCAGCGCGCACGTGCGCGCGGACGTGGCCCGGGCGCTCGCCGCGAATCCCACCTACGCCGGCCTCAGTGAGATCGCCTTCGCGCGGCCCGTTGGAGCCCGCAACTGGCTGCAGGCGTCTAACCCTTCGGAGCGCTGGAAGTGGGACGTCATGTTCCAGGATCTTCCGCCCGTCAAGTTCCAAGGACGGCCGGAGCCCACGTCAATTCCGGTGGTCGGTATCAGGCTCCAGAAGGTGGACTGAGCAGGCATGAACGAAAATGTCACGCTCGTGGCGGCGTTTGCCGCAGGCTTCCTCTCGTTTGTCTCGCCGTGCGTCCTCCCGCTGATTCCGGGCTACATCTCATTTGTCTCGGGCGTATCGGTCGATGAGATTCGCGGGGAGGGCGCGACCGCGAGGTCGCGGATGCAGGTCTTCGTGACCTCCCTGGCCTTTGTCATCGGTTTTTCCATCGTCTTCGTCGCGCTCGGCGCTAGCGCGACGGCGATCGGGAAATTCCTCTTCGCGCGGCTGCCGCTGCTCGGCAAGATCGCCGGCGTCATTCTCGTGATCTTCGGTCTGCACACGATGGGCGCGTTCCGCCTGGCGTTTCTGGATAACGAGAAGCGCGTGCATTCGCAACGCAAGCCGGCCGGCCCGTTCGGCGCGCTGCTGGTCGGCGTGGCGTTCGCGTTTGGATGGACGCCGTGCATCGGTCCGATTCTGGGAGGGATTCTCGCGATCGCCGGATCGCGTCATTCGGTCGGCCAAGGCGTCGCGCTGCTGGCGGTCTACTCGCTCGGCCTCGGCATTCCGTTCCTCATCACGTCGCTGGCGATCAACCACTTCTTCAATGCAGCCAAACGCATCCGGGCGTACTACCACGCGATCGAAGTCGCCTCCGGCGCGCTGCTGATCGCGATCGGCGTGCTCATTTTCACCGGCGAGCTGACGATCATCACGCGGTATCTGCAGCCATACCTTCCGAGTTTTTGACCGGCTCTTTTTATCAGAGGGGCGTCGCCCCTCGGACTCCCCCACACCG
>JBOGIZ010000321.1:0-2329 GCA_050747805.1 Vicinamibacterales bacterium
GCTCGCGGGCGCCACGAGCCCGATGCGATCGCCAGCCGCGAGAGCGCGGGGCTTCAGCATCGACCCTCCGCGGCGCGGTGCATCAGACAAAGTCCGCCATCTCGTGCGCGATCGCCTGGTGCTCGTCGCAGCCAAGCAGCGCCCGAAGCGCCACCCCCGTCGCGGGACGCGCACGCGGGCCAGCGAGGAACCGCTCCTTCATGCGCCGATGACGTGCCAGGGCATCGTCCACGCGCCGTTCAGGCAGCCGTTCGGTCTCGACCGCGCGGAGGACCGCCTCGAGCGCGACAACCTGTGCTTCCGCGTTGGGGGCACACATCAGCACGACGTCGCAACCCGCCGCGATTGCCCGGACGGTGGCCTCCGCATACCCGAAGCGCCCGCTGATGGCCTTCATGTCGAGGTCGTCGCTCAGCACGACGCCGCCGAAACCCAGATCGCGCTTGAGCAGGCCGTCAACGATCGCCGGCGAGAGCGTCGCGGGATTCTCTTCGTCGAGCGACGGGATCAAAATGTGCGCGGTCATGATCGAGGCCACGCCCGCCGCGATGGCCGCCTTGAAGGGCACGAGCTCCACAGCCTGCAGGCGATCCGGCGGATGGTCGAGGAGCGGCAGTTCGTGATGCGAATCCGTGCTCGTGTCGCCGTGCCCGGGGAAATGCTTGCCGCAGGCAGCGATGCCCTCTCGCTGGAGCGTCTCGATGATGGCGCGTCCGAGCCGCGCAACGTCCTCGGCGCGTTCCGACAGCGCGCGGTCGCCGATGACTGGATTGTTCGGGTTCGTGTTGACATCGAGCACGGGCGCGTAGTCGAGCGAGATCCCGACGGCCTTCAGCTCCGCGGCGAGCGCGCGCGCGAACCGCCGCGCGAGGCCGTCGTCGCCGGCGCGGCCGAGCGCGCGCATCGGCGGCCATTCTGTGAACGGCCGCTTGAGGCGCGCCACGCGCCCGCCCTCCTGATCGATGCTGACCCAGAGCGGCAGCTCCGAGGCGAGCGCCTGCGCTTCGCGCGACAGCTCCGCCACCTGCTCGGGCTCGACGACATTTCTCGCAAAGAAGATCACGCCGCCCAGATCGAACTCGCGCGCGATCGCGCGGACGTCCGCCGGCAGGGTCGCGCCGTCGAATCCGACGATCGCGAGCTGGCCGACATGACGCCTGATGTCCCGCAGCGACATCGTCGCTCGATCATACATTGCCGATTGCCGATTGCAGATTGCCGATCGACGGATTGGCGATTGCCGATTGCCGATCGACGGATTGGCGATTGCCGGTTGCGGATCGACGGATTGGGTGATTGCCGGTTGCATCGAAGGATCGGCGATTGCGATTCCGAATCGACCGATTGCCGACGGTCGATCGACCCTCGGTAATCCTCGACCGCCGCCAATCAGCACTCGCCAGTCAATCAGCACTCGCCATTCAATCAGCACTCGCCATTCAATCAGCAATCGCCATTCAATCAGCAATCAGCCAATCGGCAATCCGTCGATCGGCAATCTGCATTCTGCAATCGGCAATATCATGGGTCGGTGCACATCCACACATCGGCACCGACCCGCATTGACCTCGCGGGCGGCACGCTCGACATCTGGCCGCTCTACCTCTTTCACGACGGCGCCCAGACGATCAATGCGGCGATCAGTCTGCGGGCGAGCTGCGACCTGCGCTCGCGTGCGGATCGACGCCTCGTGATCGTGTCGGAGGACTCGGGGGAGCGCGTCGAAGTCGATCACTGGTCCCAGCTGCGCGACACGCACGATCTCGCGCTGCTCGGACGGCTCCTCCACTTCTTCCAGGCCGAGGGCCTCGACCTCACGACGCGCTCCGATTCGCCGGTCGGCGCAGGCATCGCCGGATCGTCGGCCCTGAATATCGCGGTGTGCGGCGCGCTGAACGCCTGGAGCGGCGGACACCGCAGCGCCGATGAAATCTTCCAGATCGCGATGAATGTGGAGGCGCAGGCGATCGCCGTACCGACGGGCGCGCAGGATTACCGGCCCGCGTATTACGGCGGGGTCTCCGCCGTGGAGCTCGGCGTGGCGGGCGTGCGGCGCGTCGCGCTCGATGTGCGTCCCGACGAGCTCCAGCAGCGGCTCGCGCTCGCCTACACGAACGCGTCGCGCAATTCCGGCATCAACAACTGGGACGTGACCAAGCGCCACATCGACGGCGACCGCGGCGTCCAGGCGCATTTCGCGCGCATCGCCGCCATCGCCGGCCGCATGCGTCAGGCGCTCGAGGCGCGCGACTGGGCCGAAGTGGGCCGGCAAGTCGCCGCCGAGTGGGACAACCTCAAGCAGCTCGCTCCGGGGGTCGCGACGCCGGAG
>JBOGIZ010000322.1:0-2400 GCA_050747805.1 Vicinamibacterales bacterium
GGCGAACGATGTGCGAACCGGACAATTCGTTGCGCCGGCGGCGGAGTGGCTGCTCGACAACTTCCATCTGCTGACCGCCGAAGTCACCGACATCCGCCGGAACCTCCCACGCACGTACTATCGCGAACTGCCGACGCTCGCCGCGCGCGAACAAGCTGGCCACGCCCGCATTTACGCCGTCGCCGTCGAGCTCGTTCGACACAGCGACAGCCGGCTCGAACGGCAGCAACTCGCGCAGTTCCTCAACAGCTACCAGCGCGTGGCGCCGTTGACGATCGGCGAGCTCTGGGCGTGGCCCAGTATGCTGAAGCTGGCACTCATCGAAAACCTTCGACGGTTGTCGGAGGAGATCCTGTCCGCTCGCGCCGAACGCCGCGCTGCGGACACGTACATCTCGCGGATAGAGGAGAGCCCCGAACCTGCGGCCTTCGCGCTGCCCACGTTCCTCGACGCGGCGTTCGTCGTGCAGCTGCTCCACCGTGTCCGCGAGTACGGCCTGCGGTTGTTGCCGATTCGCACGGCCGTCGATGAACATCTGGCGTCGCGGCAGACGACCGCCGAGGATACGATTCGCGCCGAGCACCAGCGACAGGGCGTTTCGCAGGTGTCGGTGGCGAACGCCATCACGAGTCTTCGGCTGTGTGCCGCGCTCGACTGGCAACCGTACGTCGAGTCGGTGAGCCTCGTCGAGCAGGTCTTACAGCGTGACCCAGCCGGCGCTTACGGACGGATGGACTTTCTGAGCCGCGACCGGCAGCGGCAGGCGGTCGAACAGTTGGCCGCGCCGAGCGGCGACGCTCAAGTGCGCGTCGCGTTGCGCGCGGTCGAGAGCGCCCGCCAGGCAGCGGCTCGTGGATCGACGGGAGATCGTGCTGCGCACGTCGGCTATCACCTGATCGATCGATGGCGACGCGACCTGGAAGCGGACCTCGCCTACCGGCCAAGCCTTCTCGAGCGAATCGGCCGTGCCGTGTTCAGCCACGCGTCGCCGCTCTATCTGGGAGTAATTGCCATCGTCGCCGCGATTCTCGTCGAGGCGGCGCTCGAGTACGCGCGGCACGCTGGCGGCTCACCGGCGGTCCAGGTCGCGGTCGTGCTGCTCGTCCTGCTCCCGGCGAGCGAATTCGCGGTGCTGTGTATTCAGCAGGCCGCGAGTCGCCTCATCCTGCCGAAGCGTTTGCCTCGGCTCGATTTTCTCCAAGGTGTTCCAGACAACGCCCGCACCATGGTGATCGTTCCCACGATGCTGACCAGCAACGCCGGTGTCGATGGCCTGGTCGAACATCTCGAAGTGCTCGCGCTCGGCAACATGGATCCGTGCGTCCACTTCGCGATTCTGAGTGACTTTCCTGACACGAGCACGTGCGATGTGCCAGAGGACGCGGCGATCCTCGAACGCGCGAGCGCCGGCGTGCAGGCGCTGAACGTCAAGTTTGGTTCGGACGACCGGTTCTTTCTGTTCCACCGCGATCGGCAATGGAACGTCAGCGAACAGGCATGGATCGGATGGGAGCGAAAGCGCGGCAAGATCGAGGAGTTCAATCGGCTCCTCCGCGGCGCGACGGACACCAGCTTCTCGACACAGATTGGTCAGCTGGACGTCCTTCCGTCCGTCCGATATTGCCTCACGCTGGATTCCGATACGCGACTGCCACGCGACACCGCGAAGAAGCTGATCGGCATCATCGCCCATCCGCTCAATCAGCCGCATTTCGATCGGCAGCGTGGACGGGTGACCGAAGGTTACGGGATCCTGCAACCGCGCGTCAGCGTGACGATGGCAAGCGCGGCCGGATCGCTGTTCGCGCGTACCTATGCCGGCCACACCGGAGTCGACCCGTACACCACCGCCGTGTCCGACCTTTACCAGGATCTGTTTGACGAAGGGATCTTCACCGGTAAGGGGCTGTACGACGTCGACGCGTTCGTCTCGGCGCTCGAGGACCGCGTGCCCGAGAACGCCCTGCTGTCCCACGATCTCTTCGAGGGCCTGTACGCGCGCACGGCGCTGGTCACCGACCTCGAGGTCGTCGACGACTATCCCTCGAGCGTGCTCGCGCACGCGCGGCGCCAGCACCGCTGGGTGCGTGGCGACTGGCAGATCCTGTGGTGGCTGTTCCCGTTCGTCCCGTCCCGCTCGGGCCTGCAGCGCAACCAGCTGCCGCTCATCGCCCGCTGGAAGATTCTGGATAACCTTCGACGCAGTCTCCTGCCGCCGGCAACCGTCGCACTGCTTCTGGGTGGTTGGGCCGTCCTTCCCGGGGATCCCCTCGTGTGGACCGCGGCGGCGCTCGCGGCGCTCGCCTTCCCCATCCTTTCTCGCGGGCTCGAAATCCTGGCCGGTCCCCACCAGCAGTCATGGCCGGCCTTCCTCCGCGCGGCCGGTGATGATCTCAAGAC
>JBOGIZ010000323.1:0-2907 GCA_050747805.1 Vicinamibacterales bacterium
GATCTCTCGCAGAGTCTCCATGACCTGCGGTCACCCCGCGGCATGAAAATAGTGCCCCGGGGCCATGTCCGCCACGACATCTTGTGGTCGCGGCGCTATTTTCTGAGCAGGGCGCGGAGCGCTGAGAGCGCAGAGCGAGTTCGGTGGAAGTGTCTGAGGAGGTCCGCCGCGACGCGCTTCGCGCGCCGGGGACAGACGTGAACGGGGGACAACGAGCCGCTCAGAGAACGACCGCGGCTTGTTGTCCCCCGCTCACGTCTGTCCTGCCCGGCCGAAGGCCGGCGGCGGACCCTCTGCGCTCTCTGCTCTTTGCGCCCTCGGCGAGAGTTCGCCGCGCGCTCTCACTCCGCGCGCATCGCGACCAGCGGGTCGACGCGCGCGGCGCGGCGGGCTGGCAGATAGCACGCGACCAGCGCCACGACAAATACGCCAACAGCCGTTGTGGCACACGCGAGCGGGTCTGTCGGTGAGACGTCGAAGAGCAGACTTTGCGCAAGTCTGGTGATCATCAGCGCGGCGCCGAATCCGACCGCCAGGCCTATCACCGCGAGCCGCATGCCGTCGCGGACGACCATCGAATGAATCGCGCCAGGCCGCGCGCCGAGCGCCATGCGGACGCCGATCTCCTGCGTGCGCTGACTCACGGTGTAGCTCATGACGCCGTAGATGCCGAGCAGCGCGAGTCCGAGCGCCACGACGGCGAACCCTTCCACAAGGAGCATCGAGAGCCGGCGCGGCGCCAGATATTCGTCAAGCAAGTCGTCCATCCACTGCATCCGCCAGACGACCACGGCCGGATCGATGCTGCGCGAGGTGTCTCGCACCGCCGCCGCGACCGCGGCTGGATCGCCCGTCGCGCGCACGACCAGCGGGCCGGCCATCGTGTCCTGGGCCATCGGCTCGAATTCTTCCAGATCGGCCGGAACGTCCGGCCCACCGTGGTGAACGTTGCCGATGACGCCGACGATCGTCCGCCAGGGGGATTTCGGATTCGGCCCAAGGCGCGCGCGCTTGCCGAGCGCGTTGCCCTTAGGGAAGAACCGATCCTCGAGCGCTTTGTTGATGACGAGGACTCTCTCGGACGATGGCGTGTCGCTGTCGGCGATCCAGCGGCCTCTCAGCAACGGAATCTGCATCGCCGCCAGGTAGCCAGGCGTCGCGGCGCGCAAACCGACTCCAGGCGGCTCGCCGGGCTCAATCGGCCGATTCTCGACGGTGAACCACGTCGTCCAACTATCCCCAGACAGCGGCAGATTGTTGACGGCGGCGGCGGCTTGGACTCCCGGTACGGTCAAGAGCCGTTGAATCAGCACGGAGTAGAACTGCTGTATTGGCGCCTCTGCGTTGGTGGCATTCGTCAGCGATCCGCCTCTTGCGGCGTATCTGTCGGACGGAAAGTCGAGACGCGCTGTAAGAACGTGACTCGTGGTGAAGCCTGACTGAACGTTGACGAGGCGCCAGAAGCTTTCGAGAAGCAGCGTCGCGCCCATCACGAGAATCACGGCGCCGGCGAATTCGACGATGACGAGTGCGGTGCGAAGCGATCGTCCGCGCGCGCCGATCGTGCGCGCGCCATCGCGGAGATCGCGTTGGATGTCGCCACGGGAGGCACGAATGGCGGGAGCAAACGTGAACAGGAGACCAGTGGCCAGCGACAGCGCCACCGCAAATACCAGCACTGTGGGATCCATGTGTGCGCCGGTGACACGTGGAACGTAGGCAACGGCGATTCGAGCGAGCGCTCTGGTGGCCCAGCCAGCCAGCGCGATCCCCACAACGCCGCTCGCACCAGCCAACAGCAATCCCTCGATCAGGAGCTGCCGCACGAGTCGAAAACGGTCCGCCCCGACCGCGAGACGAATGGCCATCTCGCGACGGCGCAGCGATCCCTGCACCAGCATGAGGTTCGCCACATTCGCGCATGCGATGAGCAACAGCAGCAGAACCGCCGCGCCGAGAAGGTACATCGGACGGGTCACGTCCCCCACGACGGCGTCGTGCAGCGGCACCATTGTGACGCCGCGCAGATTGTTGGTTTTCGGATACCGCTGCTCGTCCACCAGAGCGACGCGTACGAGATCCGCGCGGGCCTGTTCGGGCGCAGCGGCTTCGGAAATACGTCCGATGACGCTCATGAAGTGCTGCGCACGATTGTCGAGCGCTGCCGCATTCGCACGCCACATGCACCATCCATCAGTCTTCGGGTCAGGGAAGGCGAAGCCTCGAGGCATGACTCCGGCGATCCTGTACGGCACTCCGTCGTACTGGATCGTTCGATCGACGATGGCGCGGTCGGCGCCAAAGTGCGTCATCCACGCATTCGCACTCAAATAGAGCACGCGCGCCGCACCGGGATTGCCGTCCGCCGTTTGCGGCGCCCGGCCGAGCGCCGGCACGACTCCAAGCGTCTCGAAGAGATTTGGCGTGATCGCAGCCACCTGGGCATGAAACGGCTCCGAGCCGGGCGCGACGATCGTCCCGTCGCTCGGCACGTAGGCCGCGAGCGAGTCGAATGTATGCGTATCGAGCCGCCAGTCCTGGAAATTTGCCGGAGCGACCCAGCCGTGCGGGCTGTGATTCAGCCGATCGCTCTCCCAGATCTGCACCAGACGCGAGGGATCCTTGTACGGCAGCGGCCGCAGGAGTACAGCGTGAATGGCGCTGAACATCGCCGTGTTCGCGCCGATGCCGATGGCGAGGGTGGCGACGACGACGGCCGTGTAGCCGACGCGCCGGCGCATCAGCCTGAGCGCGTAGCGGAGATCCTGAAGCAGCATGTCGAAGCTCCATTGCTGGCGAAAGAGGCACCAGGCGTCTGGGATGGCGCCGAGTGCCCGTGCCGCGACTCGAAGACGGTCCGGGCGCGGCGCGTCCGCGCGGCCGCGCCACGCATGCGTCAGTTAGGCG
>JBOGIZ010000324.1:0-6355 GCA_050747805.1 Vicinamibacterales bacterium
AGCGCCGCGACCACAAGATGTCGTGGCGGACATGGCCCCGGGGCACGATTTTCATGCCGCGGGGTGACCGCAGGTCATGGAGACTCTGCGAGAGATCAGGCGGCGGATCGAACGCGGATCGCGCGGATGCGGACGCGCATCGATTCGCGCATGTCGAAGGTCTCCGATGCCGGCTCGCGAATCGTGAATCGGAGCGGCGACGCCAGGCTAGATCGGGGTGATCGTGGCTCAATCGTCCGGATCCATCGCGCCGCATCGCGCCGCAGTCCCCGAGTCGTCTCCGCTGCGAGGAAGGGCGCGACTGGATCGACGACCGCCAGCGGTTCGGGGAATTCGAAGACCGCAGCGGCTCGCAGCGGCGCTTCGACGTGCTCTTCCGCGGCTGCTGGCGGCTCGGCGTGCGGCGCCTCGGTGAGCGCGGGCTCGGTCAGCGCCGGCTCGCTGAGCGACGATACTGGATTCCCGAACACGAACTCCGAGTGCCGGATCGCGTTTGCGGGAGCCTCGAGCACCGCAGGTTGATCGCCGCCCGCGTTGGGCTGCGGAGGTTCGTCGACCGCAGCTTCCATGCTGGCCGACCATGCCGGGTAGACCGATTCTGACGCCGCGATTTGGGATTCAGCGTTCAGCGCGAGGTCCGGCTCGGGTTCTGCGCTTCGCGGCTGCGGCGCTGACCCTTCGCGGTGCGTGGCAGGCCATTCGAACGGCGAATCCCACGACGAAGACGAAGAGGACCCGGACGCGGCCGGGTCGGAAATGTCGGCCGCGGCGGCCGCCGTCACGCCGGCAGCCGGCGCGGCGATGACCTGATGCTCGCGCCCGGACAGTTCACGCTCGCGCTTCTTCTCCTCGGCCCTTTCGAGAAAGACGCGTACTTCTTCCGCGAACGCGTCCGGATCGCAGCCCGAGACGCCGGCGGCTTCCTTCTTGCGACGGAAGCGCGAGAGCAAGCCCTGCGCTGCTCCGTCTTCGTTGCGCTGCAGCGAAGAGGCCAACAGCGGAATCGTGTGCGTCTGCAGATGGTCGACGTTGTTGAGTGTGCGCAGGTGCGAAATGAGTTCGTCTTCGTCGCGTGGCGAGAGCAGCGCGCTCAGGAGCAACACGTCGGGCACTCGCGCGCGGATCGCTTCGAGCGCCGCATCCCGTGAGTCGACCACGACGACGTCGGCTTGCACCTTTTCGCGGACGACGCGTTTGACGATGGCGGCCTGGCGAAGATCCGGCTCGATCGCGAGTACGAGCGGCATGGTGGCAGTCTCAGCTCTTGATCATGAACAGCGTCAACACAGCCCCGACCGCTACGAACACGACGGTCGGTTCGTTATCGAGGCTGCGGTCCCGGATCACGGTCCACAGCGTGGATCCGAGATCGCCCAGCCGATCGCCCCAACGCGCAAGGCCTCCGCCAAGCAGATCTCCGACGCGTTGTCGCACATTGGCATCCACCGACACGACCGCGTAGAGCAGGCCGCAGAACAATGCGGCGGAAATGGTGCGTTCGCGAAATCCTAGTTTGACGGACATACCTGCTCCGGCAAGGTGCGGCCCGGACATCGCAAGTGACGTGCCGTTGCGCGGCCTTCTAAATGGCGGGAGTTTGACGGCGGCGCGCCCCGCCGCCGGTCAGCGGCCACGAATTTTGCGGCGCGGCTTACAGAAGTGAGGGATCGCGCGGCCGTAGGGGGCTCGCGGAACCGAGCCAACCGGCGCGCACCGGGATCCCGCAACCCGCCATACGCTCCTGCAGTTGCGGCCGGATCGCCCCCCACCACAGGCGGCCGTGGCACACCCGTTGCCATAACCCCGGCGTCACGCGGCCGTGGGCGCCGCGCCATTAAAACAACGCGGCCACGCCGCACCTTGCATCGCGTCGAGCGATGCATCACCCGCAAGGGGAGGATCTCATGCAGCTCGTGAATTTTGTGAAGTCGTTCGTGCGCAACGATGAGGGCCAGGACCTGCTCGAGTACGCACTGCTCGTCGCGCTCATCGCGCTCGTCGCAATCTTGGCAGTGACGGCCGCCGGCACCAGCGTGTCGACGATCTTCAACAACATCGCTACCAAGCTGACCACCGCCGCGGGATCGTAGCACCGTTGTGGGCGGCTCGGGGCTACGGCCTCGGGCCGCTCGTTCGGAGGAGCACACCCATGCAATCGCCTGCAGCGCGAGACGGCCTGTTGCGGCTCGCCAACTTGAGACATCCGACGCGCGAGGAAGGGCAGGATCTGCTCGAGTACGGACTCCTCGCCGCGCTCATCGCGGTTTTCGCGATCGGTGCGGTCACGACGCTCGGTCAGACGATATACACGTTCTTCTGGAAAACAATCGCCGCTGCCTTCTAACGCCATGGCTCCGATACTGGTTCTCATCCTGGGTCTCGCGATTGCCGTCGTGATCGACGTGCGCAGTCGACGGATTCCGAACTGGCTCACCGGCGCGATTGCCGGCGCCGGATTCGGTCTCGCGGCCGGCGGCGCGGCGGTGACGCCCGGCCAGGCTGCGCTTGGCCTGTTCGCGGGGCTTGGCCTGATGATGCCGGGCCATTTGATCGGGGCGACCGGCGCCGGCGACGTCAAGCTGATGGCGGCAATCGGCACGGTCGTCGGTCCGTCGTTCGTGTTCCGGGTCTTTCTTTACAGCGCGGTCGCCGGTGGCGTGCTGGCGCTGGTGGTCGCTGCGCGGCGCGGGATCGTCGCGGCGACCGTGCGCAGCGCGGGGCACTTGATAGTGGCACCGCGCGAGGCGCGCGCCCGCGTCGAATCGCCGGCTCGCGTCAATCGCTTCGCTTACGGTCCTGCGATCGCGGCGGGGACCTTCGCCGCCCTGTTCCTGAGGTAATCCATTATGCGCAACCGGATCTTCGCCGTGCTCGCGATCGCCGTCCTGGCTGGCGGCGGCCTCGCGTACGCCACGTACAACGCGATCAACGCGCAGCCCGTCAAGACCGTCAACGCGCCGACGCAGCCCGTCGTGGTTGCGGCGACCGATCTCGCGCTCGGCGCCGAGCTCAAGCGCGAAGATCTGACGATCATCAATTTTCCGAAAGGCCACGCGCCCGAGGGCGCGTTCTCGTCGGCGGACGAACTGGTCGGCCGTGGCGTGATTGCGTCGATGGTCAAGAACGAAGTGGTGCTCCCGTCAAAGCTCTCGTCCAAGGAGGCGGGCGCGGGCCTGCCGCCGGTGATTCCTGACGGCATGCGCGCCGTCTCGGTCAGCGTCAACGAAGTGATCGGCGTCGCCGGCTACGTCCTGCCGGGCACGCATGTCGACGTGCTCGTCACCGAGAGCCCGACCGATCAGCACGCCGACACGACCTCGAAGGTGATCCTCTCGAACGTGCAGGTCGTCACCGCCGGCACGCGCATGGAGCAGGACCAGGACAAGGGGAAACCCATGCAGGTCACCGTCGTGACGCTGCTCGTGTATCCGGATCAGGCCGAGCGTCTCGCGCTGGCGAGTTCGGAAGGCAAGATCCAGCTCGCGCTGAGAAATCCGATGGACAAGGGCGCGCCGGAGACGCCCGGGATCAAGCCTGCGACGCTGCTCGGACAGGTGCGGCCGTCGCCCGTGCGCATGGCCTCGTCGCGCAAGGCAGCCGGACCCGTCACCCAGGGGCCGCCCCCCGCCCCTCCGCTTCCGTCGGTCGAGATGATTCGCGGCGACAAGCGGACATCCGAAGTGATCAAGTAGGCCGGACGGTCAGACCTGGTAGTGGCCGGCAAATACGGGCAGGGTCGTCTGTCCCGCGCCCTGGAGGGACTCATGGATAGCGTTGGCCGTTGGGCACGCAGAGCCGTAGCGCTCGCGATTTACATCATTGTGATTCTCGTCGCGGCGCCGCAGGCGCAGCAGCCGGTTGCATTCGCCGGCGCGCCGGGCGCCATCTCGGCGGGGCCCGCAGCGTCCACGCCGGATGCCACGAGCATCGACCTGCTCGTGGGACGGTCCACGATCCTCAACGTTGGATCCGCCATCACACGCGTGTCGCTGACCGTTCCCGACATCGCCGACGCGATGGTGACCACGCCCGAGCAGCTGCTCATCCACGGCAAGGCGCCAGGGACCATTTCGCTCTTCGTGTGGGATCGCGCCGGCGGCATCAAGACCTACGAGGTCAACGTCCGCCGCGACCTGAAGCAGCTCGCCGAGCAGATGCAGCAGCTGTTTCCGGGCGAGCCGATTACGGTCGCCGGCAGCGGCAAGGACATCGTGATCTCCGGCACGGTCTCGAGCAAGTACGTCATCGACAAGGCAGCGGACGTCGCGTCCGGATACGTCGACAAGAAAGAGGACATCGTCAATCTGCTGAAGCAGCAGCAAGGCGTCGCGACCGACCAGGTCATGCTGCGCGTTCGCTTTGCGGAAGTGAGCCGCACCGCCTTGCAGCAGCTCGGCGCGAGCCTCTTCACCGGCCCGACCGGCTACAACAACCTGATCGCGCGCAGCACGACCCAACAGTTTGCCGCGCCCGATTACACGAATCTGTCGCGCACGTCGGATCTGAACAACAAACTCACCGCGGCGGACGGCCAGTATTCACTCAGCGACTTTCTGAATCTGTTCATTTTCTCGAACAAGTACAACATCGGGACGGTCATCAAAGCGCTTCAGAGCAAGGGTCTCTTCCAGAGCCTCGCCGAGCCGAACCTGATCGCGAGCAATGGCAAGGAAGCGAGCTTCCTTGCGGGCGGTGAGTTCCCCTACCCGGTTGTGCAGCCGAGCAGCGGTGGAAATTCCGTGACGATCCAGTTCAAGGAATTCGGTGTGCGCCTCACGTTCACGCCGACCGTCCTCAGCGGCGATCTCATCAACCTGAAAGTCAAGCCGGAGGTCAGCTCGCTCGACTTCACCAACGGAATCACGCTGTCCGGCTTCCAGGTCCCGGCGCTGACGACGCGGCGCACCGAGACCGAGCTGGAGCTGGAGGACGGTCAGACGTTCGCGATTGCCGGACTGCTGAACAACACCGTCAACTCCACGATGTCGAAGGTTCCCGGCATCGGAGACATTCCCGTGCTCGGCTATCTCTTCAAGAGCCGCGCGTATCAGAAGGATCAGACCGAGCTCGTCGTGATGATCACGCCGTCCATCGTGCGGCGCGGATCCACGGGCGTCTCGCAGGGCCTGCCGTCGATCGTCGAGCCGTATCTCGGGGCGCCGCCGAAGTCGATGCCCCAGCCCCCGCCGTACGTCGGCTCTCCGGTGAACGCGCCAGGAGCGCCGCGCGCGACGGGTGGCGGAGGTGACACGCCGTCCGCCGCGCCGATGCCCGCTGCCGCCCGGACGCCCTCTGCGTCCGTGGCGCCCGCTTCGCGCGCTCCGGTCAATCCGCACATGGCCGCGGCGCCGGCGATCGCTCCCAGATCCATGCCGGTCGAGTCCGAGACGCGGGCGCCAGTCGCCGCGGCAACTCCGATGTCCATGCCGGTCGTTCCGGTCGCCTCGGCGCCGGTGCCCGTTGGCGCCGCTGTCGCGGTCCCGCGCGCGCCGGCCACCGTTCAGACCGTGCCGACTGCTCCAAAGCCCGACGCGAAGGCAGTGAAGCAGGCCGAGGCGGGCCGCGCGGCCGCGGCGAAGAAAGCCGCCGAGGAACAGAAAGCCGCGCAGAAGAAAGCCGCCGAGGACCAAAAGGTGGCGCAGCAGAAAGCCGCCGACGACCAGAAGGCCGCCGATGCCGCCGCCAGGACGGCCGCCGCTGACCAGAAGGCCGCCGACGAGAAGGCTGCCCAGGATCAGGCGCGCCAGGCGAAGCTCGACGCGGACCGGGCGAAGCGCCAGGCCGAAGTCGAGAAGAAGAACGCGGACGCCGCGCGCAAGCAGCAGGACGAGCAGAACAAGAAGGACAAGGCCGTTGCCGACGCTGCCGAGCGCCTGCGCGAGGCCCAGGCCGCGTACGACAAAGCCAAGACCGGCGGCGGCTAAGCAAAGCGAGGTCGAGACGCATGTCTCTCCTACAGCGATGGTGTCGGCGGATCCGCGGCGACCAGGGCGCCAACCTGCTGGAGGCGGCGATCGCGCTGCCGCTGGTGATCCTGTTGACGTTTTCAGTCGTGGATTTTGCCTCGATGTTCTACGTGTATCTGGCGCTCGAGAACGGCGTCAGCCAGGGGACCCGCTTCGGCGTCACGGGCAACGTCATGAACGATCCCAATACGGGCGATCCGATGTCCCGCCAGGACTCGATCATCGCCGCGACGCGCGACGCGACGCCGACGCTCGATCTGCCGGACGCGGATTTCAGCTTTCAGCATCTGACGACGGGCAGCTCGTCGTGGGCCGCCGGCGTAGGCGGGCCGAGCGACATCGTGAAGGTCACGGTCAACTATGACTGGGACATCCTCACGCCGGTGCTG
>JBOGIZ010000325.1:0-1778 GCA_050747805.1 Vicinamibacterales bacterium
GAGACCGTCATCGTCGACGAAATTCACGCGCTGGTGCCGACCAAGCGGGGCGCGCATCTGGCCCTTTCGCTCGAACGTCTAACGGCGCTCACAGCCGAACCTCCGCAGCGCATCGGCCTCTCGGCGACACAGCGCCCACTCGACGAAGTCGCCCGCTTCCTTGGCGGGGTCCGTCAGGGAGAGGCGCCTGGCCCGGGACAGGTCCGGGACAGGCCCGGGTCAGGCCCGGGACAGGCCCGGGACAGGCGCCTGTCCCCTCCAAGCGCGGCGATCCACGACGAATTCGCCGCACAATCGAATGCCCGGAGCGCCGGCCCGCGCTACCGCGACGTCACCATCGTCGACACCTCGGAAAAAAAACGCCTCGACCTCACCATCGAGGTGCCCGTCGAAGACATGGCGCGCCTGGGCGAAAACCAGACGCCCTCGCTCGGACGCGCAGATGACGAGGACATCGTCAGCGGGCCGGCGGCGCAGGGGTCGGCGCGGGCGTCGATCTGGGCGGCTGTCCAGCCGCGCCTGCTCGAGCTCGTTCGCGCGCACCACTCGACCCTCATCTTCGTCAACAGCCGCCGGATCGCCGAACGCCTCGCGTCGGCGATCAACGAACTGGCGGGCGAATCGCTCGTGCGCGCGCATCACGGCTCAATCGCGCGGCCCCAGCGGATCGAGATCGAGGATCTTCTCAAGGCCGGGCGCCTTCGCGGCCTCGTCGCCACATCGTCGCTGGAGTTGGGCATCGACATGGGCGCGATCGATCTCGTCATTCAGATCGAAGCGCCGCCGTCGGTCGCCAGCGGTATGCAGCGCATCGGACGATCCGGACATCGCATCGACGAGCCCAGCCACGGCATCATCGTCCCGAAGTTTCGCGGAGACCTGCTCGCGTGCGCGGCCGTCACGCGCGCGATGCACGAGGCGCGCGTCGAGTCGACGCGCTATCCGCGCAATCCGCTGGACGTGCTCGCGCAGCAGATCGTCGCCATGGCGGCGATTGACGACTGGGACGTCGACGCGCTGTTCGCCGCGGTCCGCAGCGCGGCGCCGTTCGCCGATCTCAGCCGCGCGATCTTCGAAGGCGTCCTCGACATGCTGTCGGGACGCTACCCGTCCGACGATTTCGCCGATCTCCGGCCGCGTCTCACGTGGGACCGCCTGAAAAACCGGCTCAGCCCGCGCGAAGGCGCCAGGCGCGTGGCCGTCGTCAATGGCGGCACGATTCCCGACCGCGGCTTGTACGGCGTGTTCCTGATTGGCGAGCGCGGTCCGGGTGCGCGCGTCGGCGAACTCGACGAAGAGATGGTGTTCGAGAGCCGCGTCGGCGAAACCTTCCTGCTCGGCGCGTCGTCCTGGCGTATCGAGGAAATTACGCACGATCGGGTGATCGTTTCTCCCGCGCCTGGACAGCCGGGCAAGATGCCCTTCTGGAAGGCCGATACTGCCGGCCGGCCGCTCGAGTTGGGACGCCACATCGGCGAGCTTGTCCGCACGCTGCGACAGATGCCCCCGGCTGCCGCCCTGCAGCGCCTGACGACGCGGCACGACCTCGATGCGCGCGCCGCCGAGAATCTGTTGCGCTATCTCGCGGATCAGACCGCGGCCGCCGGCGCCGTTCCCGACGATCGCACGATTCTCCTCGAGCGGACGCGCGACGAGCTCGGCGACTGGCGGATGTGTCTGCTCTCACCGTTCGGCGGACGTGTGCATGCACCGTGGGCGATGGCCGCCGTCGAGCGGGCGCGCGCAACGACGGGTCTCGACGTCGAGACGATGTGGAC
>JBOGIZ010000326.1:0-3115 GCA_050747805.1 Vicinamibacterales bacterium
GTTCCGATCGTCGCCGTGTAGCGGCCTTCGGCAGCCACCGGACCGCCGCGGCCGCGGCCGAAGAACCCGCCGCCGCCCTGATCCGCGCCGCCGCGGCCGCCGCGCCCGCCCTGCGGCGGGTTGCCGCGGAGATCCCACGCCACGCGGTGCAGACCCGGCGCCGCATCCTCGCCCGTGAGTTCAATCCGGCGCACTTCCTTGCCGGTCGAATCGGCGATCTGCAGCGCGAGCCCCTGCCCCGCTCCGGCGGACACGCTGTAGGTCAGCAGCGCGCCGTACGGCGGATTCGGCTCGGCGACGTTGCCCCAGGTCGCTTCCATCTGGTTCAGCTCGTTGAACTGGTAGGCGTCGCGCAGCGGATAGAGATGCGCGCGTTCGGCCAGCGTCTGCGCCGTCAGGTCGCGCAGCGGCGCCAGGTCATCGAGAATGAACACGCCGCGGCCGAAGGTGCCGGCGACGAGATCGCCCTCGCGCTTCTGGATGGCGACGTCGCGCACGGCGATGTTCGGCACGCCGGTCATCTTCATCCAGTGCATGCCGCCGTCGACCGTCGCGTACAGGCCGAACTCCATCCCGGCGAACAACAGGTTGCCGTTCGCCGAATCCTGGATGACCGACCACGCGCCCGAGCGCTCCGGCAGGTCGCCGCTGATCGACGTCCACGTGCGGCCCCGATCGGCGCTCTTCATGACGTAGGGTTTGAAGTTGCCGCGGTTCCAGTCGTAGAAGGTCGCGAACACCGTATTCACGTCGCGCGACGAGGCGCGCACGTCCGTGACGTAGGTGAATTGCGGCAATCCCTGAATGCCTTCCGTCTTCCGCCACGTCTTCCCACCGTCCTCCGTCGTCTGGATCAGCCCATCGTCGGTGCCGACGTAGATGAGGCCTTCGAGCAGCGGCGATTCGTCGATCGCCGTGATCACGCTCAGCCGGGTCGTCGCCGAGTTGAACGCGACGGAATCGGGCGGCCACACTTTGCCCATGATCGGGATGGTCGCGGGATTCAGATCGCGCGTCAGATCCGGGCTGATCGCGGTCCACGTGTCGCCGCGATCGTCGCTGCGATACACGCGATCGCCCCCGATGTAGAGACGATCCGCCGCGTGCGGACTGATGATGAATGGCGCGTCCCAGTGCCAGCGGCCGAGCGCCGCAGGCGCGTTCGCGCCGCCGCGTCCTCCGCGGCCGGCTCCTTCGCCGCGACCGTTGCGATTGGTCGCGACCTCGGCGTCGATGTCCTGCTGCGGCATGTTGAAGACGTTGTTCGTGCGCGGATGCACGCCGACGCTGACGCCGGTCCGCAGGTCGAGCCGCGTCATGCCGCCTTCCTGCGACTGCGCGTAGACGATATTGGGATCCTCGGGATCCACACGGCCCTGGAATCCGTCGCCGCCGCCCACCGTGTACCAGTCGCTCGTGCGGATGCCCGCGCGATTCATCGTCTGCGACGGACCACAGACCGAGCCGTTGTCCTGCGCGCAGCCGCAGACGTGATAGAACGGCTCCGCATTGTCGGTCGAGATGCGATAGAACTGCGAGAGCGGCAGGTTCGAGAAGTGCCGCCACGTTTTCATATTGTCGTAGGTCTCGTACACGCCGCCGTCGTTGCCGACGAGCATGTGGCGATGATCGCTCGGATCCCACTTCACGTCGTGATAGTCGACGTGCACGCCCTGCATCTGCACGGTGCGCCACGTTTTGCCGCCGTCCTCGCTGCGGGCCAGGTTCGTGTTGGTGATGTAGATGACGTCCGGGTTGTCGGGATCGACGAAGAGCTCGTCGTAGTAGCCCGGGTCTCCGCCGCGGAAGCAGTCGTCGTTGAATCCGCGCCCTCCCGCCGCCGGCTGCTCCGGCACGGTCGTTCCCGCGCCGAGCGCCTGGCACGCGGCCGGCGGCGTGGACGGCTGCTGCGCTCCGCCGAATCCACCAAAGCCACCCCGGCGTCCGCCTTCGTTGATCTCCCGGCCGATGCGCTTCCAGCTCGCGCCCGCGTCATCCGATCGGAAGAAACCGCCCTCGCCCTTCTGCGCGTAGACAATCGCGTAGACCGTGTTCGGATTCTTCGGATTGATGCCGAGACCAATGCGCCCGATCTCGACGGTCGGCAGACCTTTGGTCAGCTTCGTCCAGGTCTGCCCGCCGTTGGTCGACTTCCACAGGCCGCTGCCCGGACCGCCGCCGACGAGCTGTCCCACCTGACGTTCGCGCTGAAGCATCGCGACATAGATCGTGTCGGGCTTCTTCGGATCCATCACGGCGTCCTGCGCGCCCGAGAATTCGTTTTCGGGCTTCAGCACCTGCTTCCAGGTCTGGCCGCCATCAGTCGTCTTGTAGAGACCGCGATCGCCGCCGCCTTCCGGCCTCCACAGTGGACCCGCCGCCGCCACGTACACGACGTTGTCGTTGCGCGGATCGACGAGGACCTTCTGGATGTGTTCGGAGTTCTGAAGCCCCACGTTCTTCCAGGTCTTGCCCGCGTCGGTGCTCTTGTAGACACCGTCGCCGAAGCCGACGCTGCGCTGGTTGTTGTTCTCGCCGGTGCCGAGCCACACGATGTCCGAGTTCTTCGGATCGATCGCGACGACGCCGAGGGAGTACGAGCCGCCGTCATCGAAAATGGGCGTGAACGTGTTGCCGCGGTTCTCGGTCTTGAACAGACCACCCGAAGCCGCCGCCACGTACCAGACGTTCGGGTTCTTCGGGTCGATTTCGATGTCGGCGATGCGGCCCGTTGTGATGTAGGGGCCGACCGTCCGCAGCGAAAGACCTTTGATAGTGTCGGATGTGAGATTTGACGGCGCCTGCTGCGCGGCGAGCGCGGTGCACGCAGCCAGGGCCAGGCCGAAAGTAAGAGTTTTGTTCATGGCGCGCACATTCTCGCACATGATCGGGTTCCAGAGGTTCCAGGGGTTCCGGAGGTTCCAGAGGTTCGGGTTCCTGGGGTTCTGGAGGTTCGGGGTTCCGGAGGTTCGGGGTTCCGGAGGTTCGGATGTCAGTTGGCGGGAAGGCAATCCTGATTCAAAGTCGGTATCTGGTGCGCGTTCGTCGCTTGCGGTGTCTATTGGGCGGCGGTGCCGGCACAAGGATGGCTGGCGGGCTCTATATGGTTGTCGAC
>JBOGIZ010000327.1:0-1538 GCA_050747805.1 Vicinamibacterales bacterium
AGCATGTGATCCAGCACGATGAAGCTGTCTGGCAGGATCACGCGCTCGACCGACGAATGCGAGATGTCGCGTTCGTGCCAGAGCGCGTTGTTCTCGAACGCGGCACCCGCGTTCGCGCGCAACAGGCGCGCCAGGCCGACGATCTGCTCGCAGCCGATCGGGTTGCGCTTGTGCGGCATCGCCGACGAGCCTTTCTGCCCCTTGCCGAACGGCTCCTCGACTTCGCCGATTTCCGTCTTCTGCAGCCCCCGGATTTCGAGCGCGAATTTCTCGAGCGAGGCCGCGGTGATGGCCAGCGCGGAGAGAAGCTCGGCGTGCCGGTCGCGCTGGATAATCTGCGACGACACCGGCGCCGGCCGCAGTCTCAGACGCTCACAGACGCGCGCCTCGATCGACGGATCCAGATGGGCGAACGTGCCGACCGCACCCGAGATCTTGCCGACGGCGATCGTGTCGCGGGCACGCAGCACGCGGTCGAGATCCCGCTGCAGCTCGGCGTACCAGAGCGCCAGCTTCAGGCCGAACGTCATCGGCTCCGCGTGCACGCCGTGCGTGCGGCCGATCATCGGCGTGCGCCGATGCTCCTCCGCGCGCTCGCGGACGCTCTCCATCAGGGCGCTGATGTTCTTGACGAGGACCCCGCAGGCCTCGCGCATCTGGAGGGCCTGCGCGGTATCGATCACATCCGACGAGGTGAGCCCGAAATGCAGCCATCGCGCGGCGGGGCCCACGCGCTCAGCAACCGCGGTCGTAAACGCGATCACGTCGTGCTGGGTGGTCTTCTCGATTTCATCGATCCGCGCGGCATCGAAACTGGCCTTGGCCCGGAGCTCGGCGGCGGCATCGGTGGGAATGATGCCTGCCTCGGCCATCGCATCGGCGGCCGCCAGCTCGACCTCCAGCCACGTCTCATATCGGCGCTGATCGCTCCAGATCGCGCCCATCTCGGGATTCGTGTACCGCTGAATCATCATCAATCGAGGGGCGTCGCCCCTCGAACTCCCCTACACCCGCTCTCGCGCGCCGGTCACCCCAAATCGAGCTGTCGACGGGTCACTTCGTGCGGCGACGGGCCGACGATGGTTGCCGCGAGCGACCCGTTCGCAAAGAGATCCTGGGCAACACGCTGAACGTCGCCCGGCGAGACGCGTTCCACGCCCGCGAGCGTTTCGTCGAGTCCGAAGTGCCGTTCGAAGTAGATCTCCTGCCGCGCCAGGTGCGACATGCGGCTCGCGGTGTTCTCGAGACTCAGCATGAGGCTGCCCTTGAGATGATCCTTGGCGCGCCGCAGTTCGGCGTCGGGCACCGGCGCCTGCTTCATGCCGCGCAGCTCCTCGACGCAGAGCTCGACGACCTCCGGCACCGCCTCGTTCGAGCAGCCGGCATAGATGGTGATGTTGCCGGCGTCACGATACGCGCTGAGCCCGCTGAACACCGCGTACGCGAGGCCGCGCTTCTCGCGCACGTTCTGAAACAGACGCGAGCTCATCGATCCGCCGAGCACCGTGTTCATGATGTAGCTCACGTAGCGATCGTCG
>JBOGIZ010000328.1:0-1600 GCA_050747805.1 Vicinamibacterales bacterium
CTGCAGCGCCGCCTGCTGACGCTGCAGCGCCGCCTGCAGACGCGCCTGCTCCTCCGCCTGCCATGCCTTCACAAATGGCAGATGCGGCCAGATCAGGAACACGATGACCAGACACGCATATCCGAGCAGCGTCAGGAGGGCCTGTTCGAGCGTGGTCAGCGACCGATCGAGTCTCGGCGTGTCGGGCCGAGAATCGTCGAAATTGATGTACATCAGGGACTTAGACCGATTATAGCAACGCCCGGCAACCCTGTTGCCAGCCGAATTGTGAAAATTCAGGCACGAATCGCTATGTAGAGGTAGACGATGCCGAAGGACAGCGGGACGGCTCTCGCATCGCGAAAACCGTGTGAAGAAAGCATGGCGACGAACTCAGGCGGCGGAGGAAACGTGCCGACCGACGCCGGCAGATAGGAATACGCCGACTCGTGCTTCGAGACGAGTCGTCCGAGCCGCGGGAGCACGGAGCGGAAGTACCAGTTGTACAGGCCGCGCACGCCGGGCACGGCCGGCTGCCCGAATTCGAGAATCGCCAGACGGCCTCCGGGCTTGACCACACGCGCCAGCTCGCGGAGCGCGCGTTCGGGCTGCATGACGTTTCGAATGCCGAAACCGATGGTCGCCGCATCGGCCCAGGCGTCGCGCACGGGCAGGTTCGTCGCGTCGCCGCGCACGACCGCGATCCGATTCGCGAGGCCCGCGCCGGCGATCTTGCGAGCGCCGATCGCGAGCATCCGCTCCGCGAAGTCGACGCCGACGATGCGCGACCGCGCAATGGCGTCTGCCGCCGTCAACGCCATGTCGGCCGTGCCGCAGCAGACGTCGATCAGGCAGGCGCCCGGATCGAGCCGCGCTTCCCGGATCGCGCGCGCGCGCCAGCGGCGGTCCAGGCCGGCGCTCAGAACATGATTCAGGAAATCGTACCGCGCGGCGATCGCATCGAACATGGCCGAGATGCGCGCCGGAGACTTGTCTGGCGTCAGGGACAAACCGTCATTCTATCCGCTCGGACTTACCTGATAGGCTTCGCGTCTCCGGCGGCCGTGAGCGTCAACGTGCAGTCGTGCTCGCGGCAGGACACGGTTCCGACCCTGAGAAGCTTCGCCGGAGCGTCGTCGGGAAACATACCGACGGCGTGAAACTTCTTCAAGACATCCGAAAGTCCAGCCGGCGCCTGATCGGCCCCGACGATTCTCACGCCTTCGATCTGCGCCGGCGGCGCGACGAGCAGCACGACGTCGAGCTTCGTCGGCGAGGCGCCTTTGAAATCAAGATGCCACGTTTGCGCGGCCTGAAGTTCATCGCGGTACTTTGTCACGAGGTCGTCCGGCGCGGAGGCGGAGCCCGCCGCGGCACGAAGATGCTCACGGACGTTATCGGCAGGATTCGGCCTCCCGAGCGCCTCCGCGAACATTCTGACCGCGTCCGCGCGGCGGCCTTCTTTTTCGTAGATCTGACCCAGATGATCGCCAACGTCCGCGGCCTGGGCGAGCTGCCAGGCGGGTGCCACGTACTTTTCGGCCTGCCGCATATCGCCCTTCGCGAAATAGACCCAACCAAGCGTGTCCCAGTACGCCGCCAGCGAGTCGATCACGCCAAG
>JBOGIZ010000329.1:0-2142 GCA_050747805.1 Vicinamibacterales bacterium
CCGCTCGACCGCAATGAAGCCGATCTCGCCAGTTGGACGGCGCGCGCGCTCGATGTCATCGGCAGGCTCGCGAAAGGCGCCACGCTGCAGCAGGCGAACTTGGAGCTGCAGGCGATCGAGGCGCGAAACGTGTCGGCGGCGCCCGCTGCGCACGCCGGACATCACGTGCACGTCGATGCGCTGCGAAAGGATTACTACTACGCCGGCAGCGGTTGGCGGTCGCTGTACTTTTTCTTGGCCGCAGCAGCGATCGTCCTGCTGCTCGCGTGTGGCAACGTCGCGCACCTGCTGCTCGCGCGCGCGTTGCGGCGCCAACAGGAGTTCGCGATTCGCGGCGCGCTCGGCGGCGGGCGGACGGCGCTCGCGCGGCAGCTCGCGATCGAAGGCGCGCTCGTTGCCGCGCCCGGCGTGGCGATCGGCGTGCTGTGCTCGTCGTGGATCCTCGGCGTCGTGGCGACGCGCATTCCCGCCGGATACGTTGAACGCGCTGGCCCGTTGACGCTCGACTTCCACACCGCGATCTTCGCCGCCGCGGTCGCGGCAATTGCGACGATGGCGCTCGCCCTCGCGCCGCTGGCGTTCGCGAGGCGGATCGATCTGAATCCGATGCTCGGCCACGCCGCGCGAACGGCCGGCGGTCCGCCGCGCCAGGCGCGTCTCAGACACGCACTGGTCATCGCGCAGATGACAATGACGCTCGTCCTGCTCACCGGCGCCGGCCTGTTCATCGTCAGTTTCGTGAAGTTGACCCGAATGCCACTGGGATTCGAACCGGCCGATCGATTGGCGGTTCGGTTCGAGGTGGGCCAGCAGCAGCGCGGCGACGATGCGTTCGTACGTGCCTTCTCGGGTCGCGTCCTGGATACTACGGCAGCCGTGCCCGGCGTCGCGGCGGCCGCCGTTGCCAGCAGCTCTCCGCTTGGCAGCGCAAAGACGGCATCGTTCGTCGCCGCGGATCGGACCCGCCCGCCTGCGGGCGACGAGCCGTGGGCTCTGTTCCGCGCGGTGAGCCCGGCGTATTTTCAGGCGCTCGGCATTCATCTGCTCGCCGGGCGCGCTTTCACGCCGGCCGATGGACCCGGCGCGCCCCGCGTGGCGATCGTCAACGAGCATCTCGCACGACGCTTCTTCCCGGACGCTCGCGCGATCGGACAGCGGCTCGACCTGCTGCCAGGGCGTCACTCTACCGATCCTGGCGAGATCGAGATCGTTGGGATCGCGCCGCATGTGAAGGACCTCGGCATGAACGAGGTCGACTTCGACGATGTCTATGTCCCGTTCGCGCAGGCGCCGTCGCCGTATTTCGAGCTGCTGGTCCACGCTGCGATCACGCCCGCATCGGTCGCCCCTGCGCTCACACGCGCGGTCGGATCGGTCGATCCTTCAATCGTCACCGGCGCGATGACGACGTTTTCCGACCGCGTCGATCGTGCGCTCGCAAACGACCGGTTCAACATGGAGTTGATCGTCTCGTTCGGCGCGGTCGCCATCCTTCTCGCGTTCGTCGGCATCTACGGGACGATGGCCTACGCCATGGAGGCGCGGACGCGCGAGTTCGGCGTGCGGCTGGTGCTCGGCGCGACGCCGGCGGAGATTCTCGGCGCCGCGTTGTGGCGATCCGCGCGACTGGGGATCGCGGGGGCTATCCTCGGCGCCTGCACGGCGCTGATGGCCGCACGTCTGTTGGGAAGCGCCTTGTATCTGGTTCCAGGCGTGCACGGAGGGCTTCTGTACGGCGTGAGCGCGGCCAATCCGGCAGTGCTGTCCGTCGCGATGGCGGCTCTGATCGCTGTGGCCGTCCTTGCTGGACTGGTGCCCGCTCGGCACGCCATGCGCGTGGACCCCGCCGTTACGCTGAGAGAGTAGCCGTCGTCGAGTGATGCTACAGTCGCGTTCGTGTGGCAGGATCTCCGCGTCGCGTGCCGCTTTCTGCTGAAGCAGCGGACCGCCACGGTCGTCACGATTCTGACGCTCGGGATCGCCGTCGGATCCTCAACGATCGCCATCGGCGCGCTGGATAACGCCTTCTGGCGATCGGTTCAGGCGCCGGGCGGTGGATCGCTCATCACGATCTACAACACGCGCGCCGCCGCGCCGCAGTATCAACCGCTCTCCTACGACGACTACATCAACGTGCGCGAC
>JBOGIZ010000330.1:0-1756 GCA_050747805.1 Vicinamibacterales bacterium
ACGCGAGGGCGAGTTGGGCCTGGTCGTAGAGCAGTTTCTCGACATGCGGCACCCGCCATTCGGCGTCCCCCGACTAGCGGTGGAAGCCTCCGCCGACGTGATCGCGCATCCCGCCGAGTGCCATCGCGCGCAGCGTGTCGGTCACCATCAGGAGCGGCGCCTGCGCCCGTGTCCGTGCATGTTCGCGCAGCAGGAAGAGCAGTTCGGACGGCCGCGGAAACTTCGGCGCGTCTCCGAAGCCGCCGAGGCGTCTGTCGAACGACGTCTGGTAGTGCTCCACGGCCTCTGCAAGCGCATCGACGCCCGCGATCGATGCTTCCGCGTGCGAGCGGCCGTCGGCGCCGGCGACGGCCTTCAGCCGATCGAACAGCTCCGCGGCCGCGAACTCGACGCGCGCGCGATCCTCGCTCCACACGCGCCCGATCTCCTCGAGCACGTCCGCAAATCCCGGACGTCCCCAGCGGGAATCGGGCGGAAAATACGTTCCGCCATAGAACGGCTTCAGGTCGGGTGTGAGAAAGACCGACATCGGCCATCCGCCGGATCCGGTCGTCGACTGCACGAACGTCATGTAGACGCGGTCCACGTCGGGCCGCTCCTCACGATCGACCTTCACGGCGACGAACCCGCCGTTGAGGAGGCGCGCGATGCGTTCGTTCTCGAACGACTCGTGCTCCATCACGTGGCACCAGTGGCACGTCGAGTAGCCGATCGACAAAAAGATCGGCTTCTCCTCGCGGCGCGCTTTCTCAAATGCCTCGTCGCCCCATGGATACCAATCAACGGGATTTGCCGCGTGCTGGAGCAGATAGGGACTTCGCTCGCCTGCGAGCCGGTTCATCGCACCCATGCTGACATACAATCTCGGCTCATGGAATGTGCCGTCGAAACCGACGGGCTCGTGCGAACGTTCGGACCCAAGCGCGCCGTGGACGGCATCGACCTTCGCGTGCCGTCGGGCAGCTTCTACGGATTCCTCGGCCCGAACGGGGCGGGCAAGTCGACGACGATCAAGTGCCTGACCGGACTGCTGCGGCCGTCGGCGGGCTCGATGCGCATTCTCGGTCTCGATCCGCTCGCCGATCCCGTCGGCGTCAAGCGCGTCGTCGGCGTGGTACCGGAAGATCTCGCGCTCTTCGATCGGCTGACCGCGGGCGAGACGCTCAACTTCATCTCACGCGTGTACGGAATGGCCGCCGACGTCTTCAAGACGCGATCGGGCGATCTCCTGACGCTGATGGACTTGAACGCGTCGGCGTCCACGCTGGTCGCCGATTTCTCGCACGGCATGAAGAAGAAGCTCGCGCTCGCGGCCGCGCTGCTGCCGGCGCCCCGTCTCCTGTTCCTCGACGAGCCGTTTGAAGGCATCGATGCCGTCGCGTCGCGGCAGATTAAGGACTTGCTGCACGCGTTCGTCGCGCGCGGCGGGACGATTTTCCTGACGTCGCACATCCTCGAGATCGTCGAGCGGCTCTCCACGCACATCGGCGTCATCGCCAACGGACGGATCGTCGCCCAGGGCAGCGTCGAGGAGGTCCGCGCCGGCGACCGCGCGCACGGCACGGGCACGCTCGAGGAATTGTTCATCGACCTCGTTGGCGGCGACCGCCCCGCCGCCGATCTGAACTGGATCTAGTGTCCCGGACCCTGCGCGCGTTTCTCTGGATGCGCTGGCGCATGCTCCTGAACGCGCTCGAGCGGACCAGCGCGCGCGACACGTTGTCCCGCTTCTCCATCGCGATCGATCGCCTCGGAC
>JBOGIZ010000331.1:0-6018 GCA_050747805.1 Vicinamibacterales bacterium
CGCGCCGAGACTGCGCGCGGACGCGCGCAGCAGATCCTGAAACCCCTGGTTCGCGATCGCGAACTTCACGGTATCGACGATGAAGGGCAGATGGGAGTCGCAATTCACGCCGAGGAGGCAGAACGCGGCGGCGATCGGCGGCTGCCGTACGCGCGGCGCCGTGCCCTGGATCGCCTCGAGCGTGCCGAGCGCGCGCCTGTCGCCGATCTTGCCGAGCGCGAGCACCGCGTCTTCCTGCAGCGGTCCGTCCTGCTGCGCCACTTGCGCAATCTGCGCCAGGGCGTAGGAGGCCTTGTAATCGCCGAGCGCTTCGATCAGGCCGCTCCGGAAGATGTCCTGCCCGCGCAGCACGAGCGCGCCGAGCGCCGTCTGTACCGCCGGGTTGTCGCCGTACGCGGCGAGCGCGCGCGTGAGCGCCGGGCGGACGAATTCTCCGTCTTCCTTGTCGAGCGCCTTCAGGAGACGCGGCGCCATCCCGGGCTCCGGATGGTGTTCGAAGTACGCGTAGGCGACGGTGCGCAGGCGATCGTTCGGATCGTCAAGCGCCGCGAGCATCACGTCGCGTGCGCGCGGATCGTTGAAGCCTGCCAGCACGACCAGCGCGCGGAACCGGACGTACCCGTCCGGATGGCTCGAGGCGGCGTCGATCAGCGCCGGCACGGCCTGCGCGACCGGCGCGCGGCGCACGGCCCGAGCCGCCGCGAACCTCGTCGCATCATCGAACTTTCCGAGGTTGTCGATCGCCGCCTTGAGTTGCGCGGGAGACGTCGGCGGCTCACGTCCCTCCGCGCCAGGCACGCGGCGCACGGCGGGCGTCTGCGGCGTCTGCTGCGCGCGCGGCGTCGCCAGCATCGCGGCGAACGCCAGCGAGACCGCGATCACCGCCCCGGATTTCATTCGATCGCTTTCAGCGCCAGCTGCAGGTAGGCCTTCTCGTCTCTCGGCGACGCGACTGGATAGACGCCGGTGTAGCACGACGTGCAGTACGAGCCGCCCTCGGGTGCGACGGCGCGCAGCAGCCCATCGAGGCTCAGATAGGCGAGACTGTCGGCCTCGATGAATTCGCGGATTTCGTCCAGATTCTGGTTCGCCGCGATCAACTCGCTCTTGTCGGGCGTATCCACGCCGTAGAAGCACGGCGAGATCGTCGGATGGCAGCTGATCCGCAGATGCACTTCTCTCGCTCCCGCAGCGCGGACCATCTTGACAATCTTGCGGCTCGTCGTGCCGCGCACGATCGAATCGTCGACCAGCACAACGCGCCGTCCGTCGAGCACGCTGCGCACTGGATTCAGCTTGATGCGGACGCTGAAATGGCGAATCGCCTGTTGCGGTTGAATGAACGTGCGTCCGACGTAGTGATTGCGGATGAGCCCCATCTCCATCGGCGTGCCGGACGCATCCGAAAAGCCGGTGGCGGCGCACACGCCCGAATCGGGAATCGGGCAGATCACATCGGCCTCGACGCCGGACTCGCGCGCGAGGATGCGCCCCAGCTCGGTCCGCACTTCGTTCACGCTCTTGCCGAAGACGTAGCTGTCGGGACGCGCGAAATACACGTGCTCGAAGACGCAGTGAGACAGCGGCGCGGGCGGGAACGGATGCAGCGAGCGCACGCCGCCTTCGCTGATGACGAGCAGCTCGCCCGGTTCGACGTCCCGAACGTATGTGGCGCCGATCAGGTCGAGCGCGCAGGTTTCCGAACAGACGATGTAGGCGTCGCCAAGGCGTCCGAGCGCGAGAGGCCGGAAGCCATGGGGATCGCGCGCGGCAATCAGGCGATCTTTGGTCAGCAGCGCGAGGGAAAAGGCGCCGCTGATCTGCGAAATCGATTCGATCAGCGCGTCCTCGACGGCGTGCGCGCGCGATCGGGCGTAGAGGTGCAGCACCACCTCCGTATCGCTGCTCGTCTGAAAGATGGATCCGTCGCGCACGAGGCTGTCGCGCAGCTCGCGCGCGTTCACGATATTGCCGTTATGGGCGACAGCAATCTGGCCGTGGGCGCAATCGATGAGGATGGGCTGCGCATTCAGCAGCCGGCTCTCGCCCGCGGTCGAGTACCGCGTGTGGCCGATCGCGAGGTGTCCGGGAAGACCCTCGAGCGCGCGCTCGTCGAAGGCGTCGGCGACGTGCCCCATTGCGCGCGAGATGCGCATCTTCTCGCCGTCGGACGTCACGATCCCCGCGCTTTCCTGACCGCGGTGCTGAAGCGCATAGAGGCCGAGGTATGTGAGGTTCGCGGCCTCGGGATGCCCGAAAATGCCGAACACGCCACACTCGTCGTTAAATTTGTCGGGGGGCTTCGCCCCGCCGACCCCCCCTACACGCTCTCTCGTTCGCCGCTTCGACGGCTCACTCCGTTCGCGTGGCTCGCGCGCTCCCGCGCGCTCGCTGCTCGCCTCCGCTCGTTCGTTCGCTCTCATCCTTTAGGCCACCCGTTGGGCGAAGAATTGTTCGAGCGCCGTTGACCAGATCTGTTCAGCTTCGCCGATGCCGATGTCGACAGCCACGGCGCCGTCGATGCGAATGACGAGCCGGGATCCGCCTACCGACCCGATGCGCTCGGCCGGCACACCCGCCGCGGCAGCACGATCGAGCAGCGCCTGTTCATTTGACGCGCTTATGGAGACGACGATTCGCGACGCACTTTCGCTGAAGAGGAGGAGCGACGGGTCGAACCCGGCCGCGACATCGTTCAGGGCAATCGTCGCGCCTCGTCCACCCGTTTCAAAGCAGGACTCCGCCAGCGTGATCGCCAGGCCGCCATCCGAGCAGTCGTGTGCGGACTGCAGCAGTCCGTCAGCAGCGGCTGCCGCCACCAGCCTCTGCAGCGCGGTCTCCCGCTCGAGATCGAGCTCGGGCGCGTCGCCTCTGAGCTGGCCGTGGACGATTTTCAGGAACTCGCTGCCTCCGAGCTCGATCCGATTCTGCCCGAGCAGCACGATCGCGTCGCCTTCTCGCTGGAACACGCGCGTCACGACTCGCGACGCATCGTCGATCAGGCCGATGACGCCGAGGACCGGCGTCGGATAGATCGCGCGGCCGTCGGTTTCATTGTAGAGACTCACGTTTCCGCCGGTGATCGGAATCTCGAGCGCACGGCACGCCTCGGCGATTCCTGCGACGGCCTCGGCGAACTGCCACATGATCTCCGGCTTCTCGGGATTGCCGAAATTCAGGCAGTTCGTCGCGCCGATCGGCGTCGCGCCCGCGCACGCCACGTTGCGCGCGGCCTCGGCCACGGCCAGCATCGCGCCTCGGCGGGGATTGAGATAGCAGTACCGCCCGTTGCCGTCGGTCGACATCGCGATCGCGCGGCGCGTCCCCTTGACGCGGATGACGCCCGCCGTCAGCCCGACCGCGGCAATCGTGTTGCTGCGCACCATCGTGTCGTATTGCCGATACACCCAGCGCTTGCTCGCGAGGGCCGGCGACGCGAGCAGCGTCCGCAGGGCGGCAATCGGCGCCACCGGTGGGAGAGCGGCCGGATCGAGATCGCGCACCCGATCGAGATAGGCCGGGCGCGCAGTCGGCCGGTCGTATACCGGCGCGTCGTCGACCAGTGCGCTGTTCGGAATTTCGGCGACCACGCGCCCGTGATCCTTGACGCGCAGCAATCCGTCGGTCGTAACTTCCCCGATGTGCGCGGCGTGCAGATCCCACTTCTCGAAGATCGCCTCGACCTCGGCCTCGCGGCCGCGTTTGACGACCAGCAGCATCCGCTCCTGCGATTCCGAGAGCATGATCTCGTACGGCGTCATGCCGGTTTCGCGCTGAGGGACGTCCTTGATGTCGATCTCGACGCCGGCGCCTCCGCGCGACCCCATTTCGCACGTCGAACACGTGAGACCGGCGGCACCCATGTCCTGCACGCCGATCAACGCGTCGGTCTTCATCAGCTCGAGGCATGCCTCGAGCAGCAGCTTCTCCATGAACGGATCGCCGACCTGGACGGCGGGCCGCTTCTCCGCCGACGTCTCGTCGAACTCGGCCGATGCCATGGTCGCGCCATGGATCCCGTCGCGGCCGGTCTTCGCCCCGACGTAGTACACGGGATTACCGGCGCCCGATGCCTGCCCTTTGACAATCGCATCCGCGTCGACGATACCGAGGCACAGCACATTAACCAGCGGGTTGCCCGCGTAGACATCGTCGAACGCAATTTCGCCGCCGACCGTCGGGATCCCGATGCTGTTGCCGTAGCCGCCGATCCCGCGCACGACGCCCTCCATGACACGGCGCGTGCGAGCGCCCTCAGGACCGTCGAGTGAGCCGAACCTCAACGCGTTCATCAGCGCAATCGGCCGGGCCCCCATCGTGAAGATGTCGCGAATGATGCCGCCGACGCCCGTGGCGGCACCCTGGTACGGTTCGATAAACGACAGATGGTTGTGCGACTCGATCTTGAAAACCGCCGCGAGGCCGTCGCCGATGTCGACGGCGCCGGCGTTCTCGCCCGGGCCCTGCAGCACGCGCGGCCCTGTGGTCGGCAGCTTTCTCAGATGGATCCGCGAGCTCTTGTAGCTGCAGTGTTCGGACCACATCACCGAAAAAATTCCGAGCTCGGTCTCGGTCGGCTCGCGGCGAAGCGCCGCGACGATCCGTTCGTATTCCGCTCGCGTCACACCGTGCCGCTGAAGAACCTTTTCGGAAACGCTCATGGCAGCGCGCCCTCGCGAGACAGGGCCGCGACCGCCGACTGAAACAGGGCGAGCCCGTCGCCGCTGCCCAGGCCGGCTTCGCACGCTCGCTCGGGATGCGGCATCAGACCGACGACGTTGCGCGATTCGCTGCAGATCCCGGCGATGTTGTTGATCGAGCCATTCGGGTTGGCGGCCTCGGTTGCGTCCCCGCGCTCGTCGCAGTACCTGAAAATCACCCGGCGCGACGACTCGAGCTGGCGAATGACGTCTGGTTCGGCGTAGTAATTGCCTTCGCCATGCGCCACCGGGAGCCGCAAGCGCTGGCCTCGTGCCAAGGACGCCGTGAACGGCGTGTCGGTCTGTTCGATGCGAACGCCGACCTGCTCGCAGTGGAATCGGAGATCGCGGTTGCGCAGCATCGCGCCGGGAAGGAGTCCCGCTTCGAGCAGCACCTGAAATCCATTGCAGATTCCGAGCACCGGCCCGCCGCCGCGCGCGAAATCGAGAATCGCCGGCATGATCGGCGAGAAGCGCGCGATTGCGCCCGTGCGGAGGTAATCGCCGTGCGCAAATCCGCCCGGCAGCACCACCGCGTCAGCATGCCCCAGCGCTTTCTCCTTGTGCCAGACAAGCGTTGCGCGCTGGCCGAGGACGTGGGTGATGGCGTATTCCGTGTCGTGATCGCAATTCGACCCGGGAAACACCACGACGGCGAAATTCAAGGGATGCCGCATCATGCAATCTCGACGCGGTAGCTCTCGATCACCGGGTTCGCCAGCACGGTGTCGGCTACTTGCGAGGCCACCGCGCGCGCCTGATCGGAGGAGCCGGCCGCGATTTCGAGCTCGAAGAACTTGCCCTGCCGGACGTCGGCGACGGCTGTATGCCCGAGCGAGTGCAGCGCGTCGGTGATGGTCTTGCCCTGCGGATCGAACACCGACGGTTTGAGGGTGACGAACACTCGTACTTTCATGTCGTTCCGCGTTAAGGATGATTAGACGGCCGTCAACGCCACGCCGGCGAATACGCGATCCATCACGCCACTCACGTTGCGCAGCTGGTCGTCGAGCGAGAACGCCTTTTCGACATCAGCCCGCGTCAGAACCTTCATGACGTCGGCGTCGGCGAGCAGCAGCGCCTTGAAATCGGCCTGCTCGTGAAAGGCGCGCATCGCGCTGCGCTGTGCCCATTCGTACGCCTGCTCGCGGGACACGCCGCGGCGCGCCAGTTCGAGCAGCACCGTTCCGGAGAACACGACGCCCCTGGAGCGGCCGAGATTCTCGAGCATGCGCTCCGGATACACGACCATGCCGCCGACGATGCGCGTGAAGCGGCGAAGCATGTGGTCGAGCGCGATGAAGCTGTCGGGCAGGAT
>JBOGIZ010000332.1:0-8332 GCA_050747805.1 Vicinamibacterales bacterium
CGCTCGCAGCGCTCGCTCGCCGTTTATGACATCACTTCTAATCGCCGCGGCTCAGTTCGGGCACGTGGTCGCGAGACCATTCAGACCCTCGTAATCGTGCGTGAAGTCCGCCGTGGCCGTCGCGCCGTTGTGCACGATGTGGACGACGTAGAGGCTGTCGAAGTCGGTCGACGGCCACGTCGGCACCGAGACGCCCGCGCCGTAGGCGTTGAGAATGTTCTGCACGATCGTCGGCAGATACTCGTGTTCCCAGACGACGAAGACGGTCGAGGCGGCATACGTGCTGCTCGTCAGCTCGTTCTGCAGGTCCGTCGTGTCGGTGTAGCCGTAATGGGTATTGACGGGAAGGCCAAGACGGATCGCCGTCGGCTCGATCGTAGCGAGCGGCCGGACGTAGTAGAAGCTTCCTGCCGAATCCGGGACCATTATCTCGGGATTGGGCGCAAAAATGAATTGTGCGTTGCCATAGCGCGACGTGAGCACCGGCGGCAAGGCGAGCGCACGCTGGAGTCCCTGACACGTAAGCTGACCGTAGCCGCCCGACGGCTTCTCGCCGTGGCGAAGGAACACAATCGTCTCCGTACCGGTCCCGGTCGATCCGGAGCTGACCGCCGTCGACGCGAAGGTCGCGGTCGCCAGCGCGCCGGCGACGTGGCTGCTCACCGCGAGTCCGACGTAAATCGTTGAGGCCATGCTGATGGTGTCGGAACCGACGGTCGACCAGCCCGAGCCATTCGTCGAGGCGTATGCCGTGATCGTGGTGCCACTGCGCGTCAGTTTTACGAAGTACGGCGCGGCCGCCGCCGGGCCTGCCGTGTTCGTCGACACGCCGTTCGTGGCGGTCCGCCGCTGGAACGCCAGTCCTTTGCCTGGACTCACGAGCATGAACGCCTGCTTCGATCCGGGATCGAGCGATTCGCGCATCATCACGCCGGCCTTCGTCCAGTTCGCCACATACTGCTCACCTGTCACGTCCGCGACGATCGATCCGTCGCCGGTCATCGTCGTATAGGCGAAATGGAATGCGTCAGCGGTGCCCCACACATCGGCGCCGGCGCCCGTGACCGAAAACGAGTCTCCGCTGCCGCTGGCCGTCCCCGCTGCGCCGACGGCGCCGATGTCCGCGCTGCTCCAGCCGCTTGGAAGCGACTGCGCCGACAAGCCAATCGGGATCACGGCGATCGCACACAACACCACGACGCGTCGCGCACACGTTGTTCCACGTTTCATCAAGATCGTCTCCACGTTGTTGAGGTCGTCGGCAGAGCAAGATCGCTGCCGGCGCCCGATAGTGTAGATCTCTTGACGCTTTTGCGAGCGCTCGCGCGCGCCGGTCTCGACGCGACGCGATTCGCAACTGAGCCGGAAGTCGAAATTACTCCGTGGCGGGAACGTGATTCCGTCCGGCGAGCGACGCGACGGCGGCCATCAGCTCGGCAGGATCGATCGGCTTCGCGAGGTGCATCTGATATCCGGCGCGCAGCGACTTCGCGCGATCTTCCGAGCGCGCGTACGCCGTCAGCGCGGCCGCTGGCACGCCGCGCACGTCCGCGCTCGGCCGGCGGCGAACTTCCTCGATCAGCTCGAACCCGTCCATGCGCGGCATGCCGATGTACGCAATCAGCACGTCGGGCGCGGCCCGATCGAGTTGTTCAAGCGCCTCCGCGGCGGATGAGGCGGTCGTGACGCGCGCTCCCGCCGCCTGCAGAATTTCACGCACGAGCGCCAGCGCGTCCCTGTCGTCGTCGACGGCCAGGACATGAATCTCGCTGAGGTCGGGCACCGCCGGCACGACGGCGCTGAGGGACGTCGTCGAGAGCAACGCGTCCACATCGGGCGTTCCGTGGACGATCCGGATCGGCAGGGTGACGCGGAACGTCGTGCCTTTGCCGACGCCGCCGCTCGCGGCTTCGATGCTGCCGCCGTGCAGTTCCGCCAGATGCCGCGCGATGGCGAGGCCGAGCCCGAGGCCGCCGTGCTGCCGGGTAGTACCCGAGTCGGCCTGCCGGAAGCGCTCGAAGATATGCGGCAGGAACTCGGGCGCGATCCCGATGCCCGTGTCGCTCACGACGATCGCGACGTGCGAATTCACGCGTTCGACCCGCACCTGCACCTGTCCATGGCGGGGCGTGAACTTCACGGCGTTCGATACGAGATTCCAGATCATCTGCTGCAGGCGCTCCGGATCTCCCGAGATTGGCGCGGCGCGCGGATCGACGATCGTCACCACGCGCACGCCTTTCGCGGACGCGGCCGGTTCCACGGATTCGATGGCCTGCTGCACGACGCGGCCGACGTCCACCGGCTGCACGTCGAGGCGCAGCTTGCCCGAGACGATGCGCGACACGTCGAGCACATCTTCCACAATCTGATTGAGCGAGTACGCATTGCGCGTGATGGCGTCGATGGCGCCCGGCTGACGGTCCTTCGGCAGGAGGCTCGTCTGCAGCATCCGGCTGTAGCCGAGGATCGCGTTGAGCGGCGTGCGCAGCTCGTGAGAGAGCGTGGCGAGAAACTCGTCCTTCAGGCGGTTGGCGCGCTTGGCTTCTTCGTACGCCCGCGCGTTGTCGAGCGCGAGTCCGGCGCGCATCGCAATGTC
Organism: Vicinamibacterales bacterium; assembly: GCA_050747805.1. Taxonomy (GTDB): domain Bacteria; phylum Acidobacteriota; class Vicinamibacteria; order Vicinamibacterales; family 2-12-FULL-66-21; genus JAICSD01. The sequence continues at coordinate 2,600 of JBOGIZ010000332.1, forward strand.
TTCCGCGAAGAGTACGTCGCCGATGCCGAACCGCCGTCGCGACTCGGCCGTCGCGAGCGTCAGCGCGCCGAGGGTCTGACCGTGCGACCGGAGCGGCACGCAGAGGTACGAGCGCAGACCGAGTGCGCGTATCAGCCGTAGCCGCTCCTCGTCGTCGGCGGCCGCGGCCTCGAGCATGTCGTCCGTGATTTCGGCGACGAAGGCCGCCTGTCCTGTCCGAATCACGGCCGCCGGGCTGTACGGCGATTGCGCGGCGCCGGCGCGCCGCTGCAGCTCCTCGGCGATCGCCATCTTTTCGGGATCCGCGTGCTTCATCCCGACACGCTGGACGCGCCCGTCGCGCAACACGTCCACGGCGCACCAGTCCGCAATGAGCGGCACGGCCAGATTCACCATCGCCTGAAGAGGCCTCTCGGGATCGAGCGATGCCGTCAGGATTTTGCCGGCTTCGGCGAGAAACGCCGTGCGCTGCGCGATCTGATGGTGCTCGGAAATATCGCGCGCGATTTTCGACGCGCCGACGATCTGCCCCGAGTCGTCGCGGACAGGCGAAACCGTCAGCGCCACCGGCACGAGCGTGCCGTCCTTGCGCTGCCGGATGGTCTCGAAATGGTCGACGCGCTCCCCGCGGCGCACGCGCGCCAGCACGTCGTCCTCTTCCGTCTGACGATCCGCGGGAATGATCGTCCGGATCGAGCGGCCGATCATCTCTTCCGCGGTGAATCCGAAGATGCGCTCCGCCGCGCGATTCCAGGATACGACAATGCCGTTCAGATCCTTGCTGACGATGACGTCGTCGGACGACTCGACAATGGCGGCGAGACGACGCGCCGCCATCGAGGCTTCGCGCTGCGCGCCGGTGTCGCGCGCGATCGTCGACGCCCCGACATCGGATGATGCAACAACGGCGGCGAGACGGTGCGCGGCTAGATCGGCGACGCGCGTTGACTCGCGTCGCTGTCGATTGCCGTCACATCGCGTATGACGGCAACCCACCCGTCGGGCTCGGCGTCCTTGCCGAACGTCGGTGCGTAAATCACGCATACGTGGTGCGGCCCGATCGATCGGTACGCAACGTCTTGCTCGTATTCCACGCGCTCGCCGCGCAGCACGCGTTCGATGTGCGGCCGAATCGATTCGAGCGCCTCGGGACCGATGACGTCCACGATCGGGTGTCCGATGACGTCGGCTGGGTCCAGCCGGAACCATTCCGTGAACACGCGGCTGACCCAGAGATAGCGAAGATCGCGACTGAGGCGCGCCACGGCGGCCGAGTTGGTGTCGACCACCAGCTCGAGTTCCCGGAGCGTCGGCTTGCCGCGGTTCGCCATTCAGGAGTCCAGACGGACGCGACGGAGGTGCGGCGAGCGGACGGTCCTTCGCCCGCCGCCGGAGGCTCGGGGCGAGTGTCTGCGCACTGTCGATGCGGCCGCGCGAAAGGTATCGGTCGTCACTGTCTGACTAGCCCTTTGCCGGAAGAGGGAAGCTTTTTCCACAGAGCAAGGCCGGAGCCAACCCGGCGGCCCAAACCTGCAGAAAACAGGCCGAATAAAGGGATCGGTGTCCTGCATCCATGCAATGAGCTGTTCTGAAGGCCTACAGTCGGGCTGGACTCGGTGCATCGTCATCCGCTCCCCGAAGGCGCCGCAGGTTGGTGCGTATAGAATGGCCGCTCTCGAACAAGACGGGCCGTTCTCGCGGCCGCCAGAGCCAAGGAGCTCACGATGCTAAAAGGATTCAAGCAGTTCGTGCTGCGCGGAAATGTCGTGGACCTGGCGGTCGCCGTCGTGATCGGGGCCGCGTTCGGGGCAGTGGTGGCGTCGCTCGTCAAGGATTTGTTGACGCCGTTTATTGCCGCGATCGTCGGCAAGCCCGACTTTTCGGCCATCCACTTCGCCGTCAATGGCAGCCAGTTCCTGATCGGCGACTTCATCAACGCGCTCGTGTCATTCCTCCTCGTCGCGGCGGCGATCTATTTCTTCGTCGTCGCACCGATGAACATGATCAACGAGCGGCGCCGGCGGGGCGAGCCGTCGCCGGATCCCACGACCAAGAAGTGCCCGGAATGTCTGAGTGAAATCCCCATCGCGGCACACCGCTGCGCGTTCTGCACACAACCGATCGACGCCGCTCGCGTGCGCTGAAAAGCGGACGCGGGCGAGGCGGGCGGACACGTGCGAGGCATCGTCGAACTCGACCGGACGGCCGATCGAAAACTGGCGGCGGCCGGCCGGCACCCGCGTGGTCGCGGGTCCAGGCGCCGTCACCAGAAGCGAGATGGTGATAGCGGTCATGCGTGAACGCTCGGCGGACGCGCTAACGGTGTCCGGCGGGAGATTTGTGCAACGGGCGAACAGGCGGGACGCGCCAATCAGGCAGGGTTATCAGGTGAAGCCGGAGCCGACGCGGTGTGAACCCGTCCGAAACGCATGCTAGCACGAGCGAGATTGCCGGAGGGAACACCGGCGGCTGGTTCATCGCCTATGGCCGACCGGGTTCGAGTCGTCTTAGAACCTCCTGCCAGTTCAGCACGATATGGATCTCGGTCACCGGAGCCGCCGTCTGGCCGACGCGCTTGAGCATCAAGAAGCGTTCGCCGTCCGGGGTCACATCGTAGTTGGCGCGGACGTAGTTGGGCACGACCGTCTGGTACGCCGTTGCTCCCGAAAAGAGCCGCTCAGGCTTGCCCTGGTGAAAGTCGGGGTGCGTGGCGATATTGATGACCATCATGTCATCGCCGTTGCGATAAAAGAGTTCGAGGGGTTGAGCCTTGGGGTCCGGGTTCCACAGCGGTTCGTTGCCGCCGTCGATGGATACCTGGTGTTTGTCGCCAGGCCCTGGATAAGCTTGTACGTAGATCTGACGCCGGCCCGACGCGTCGCTGCCCGCGTACGCCAGCCACTTGCCGTCCGGCGAGAACGCTGGCCCAGCCTCCGCATCGACGATCGGAATCGAAAAGATCCGCGACGGCTCCGCGGCGTGGCCTACCCGATCCGCATCGCCAGGCAGCGGCAATGTCCAAAGCTGGCTCTCGGCCGTGCCGCTGTACTTCACAAACGCAAGTGACCCATCTGGTGTGAGCGAGTACGGAATGTCAAGAAGCCCCGTGTCACTCCTGACCAGCTCGGGTTTGCCGCTTCCGTCCGCGGGCTGGCGGACAAGCTGCCAGGTCCGATCTTTCTGGACCATGAACACGAGATCGCGGCCGTCACGCGTCCAGACCGCGTGCTGGTTGTCATCGGCGAACGTGAACGGCGTCAGGTTGTGCGTGTGGAGATCGAACATCCACACCTGTCCATGGAGATCCATCGCGACGCGATCGCCGTGAACCGGATCGAGCCGTGGCTGATAGTAGGTATCGGCGCGGTCGTCGATGACCATCGGCACACCGGCGCGGGTGACCCACACCAATTCGCTGCGCTCATCGGCCGGCGCGCCGGCGATGTACGCGAGCGAACCCGCGGCGGACACGGCATATTGCCGCACCTGTTCAATCGATCGGCGAGCGTCAGACCCTCGATGAGCTCCAACACGAGTGCGAATGTGCCGTCCGCGTCCTCGAAGCCGTAGATATGTCCGATGTTCGGATGGTTGAGCGCCGCCACGAACTGCGCCTCGTGCCTGAAGCGCGCGACGCGTGCAGGGTCGCTCCCCAACGCCGCCGGCAGAATTTTTAGCGCGACGTCCCGACGAAGCACCTCGTCTCTTGCGCGGTAGACCTCGCCCATGCCGCCCGCACCGAGCGGTCCGGTGACGACACAGCGACCGAACCGGGAGCCCACCGCCACAGCCATCAGAGGATTGCTGGATCATACCGCCGGCAGGGCCCACGGGCGGCGACGGGCCGATCATTTCGGCGGTGCGCGGCTGCGCGGCGTTGCTCAGCGCAGCAGGCCCGCGAGCACCGCGAGCCATGGGCCCACGGCCGCGCACAGCAGGCCGCCGGTGAGCACGGCGAGCGTTTTCTGCCGGCCGTAGCGGTACAGAATCGCGGCGAGACCGCACGCGCTCGCCTTGGCGGCGAGCAGTGTGACGCCAGGTCCCGCGACCTGAATCCATGTCGCGAGGATGGGGTTGGCTTCGGCTCCGGTGCCGAAGATGCGGACGGCGCCGAATGTCATCAGCCCATCGGCGATCTGCAGGACGACGAAGATCGCGAACGTGATTCGCCCGAGGTGCACACCATCCGGCGTGCATGGCCGCTGCCCACTGCCGCGCCGCTGCAGCACCGCGCGAAAACCAACGTGCGTCAAAGAGATACGAACGGGCGCCCGCCCTCACTCGATTCTGCCGTCTGCCGGGCCGTTGACTTTTGTCCGCGCGCGGGATGATGAGTCTTCCGCGATCGACAAAACGGACGCTAGCCGGCCAACAGACTGTGAATCAAGAGTGTTGCGGTGCCGCACCGACCGAAGGTCTCGATGGTCTGTCTGGTATTCTAGCAGGCCGATGAAAAAGTAACTCGTGAAACCGTTTCCCTCTCCGCCGTCGTCGATGGTCGTTGGCGAGCGCCCCGCGTGCGGCGGGGTGTCGCCGCGCGATCGCCTCGAGCCCGAGTTCCGCTCACGTCGCCCTCGCCAAGAGCGTCCGCAAGCGAATCAAGTTGTACGCCGCGGCGGTAAAGGTCACGATCCAGTCGACGAGTTCGCCGCCGCGATGACGCAGCTTCCGCAATCCGCCGACGGTTTTCATCCAACCGAAGACTTGCTCGATCAACTTGCGTTTCCGTTGGCTAATGGCGTAGCCCGGATGACGCGTGGTGCGCCCATCGATCGCCGTGCCGACCGCTTTCTGCGCCACGTGCGGGGTGATCGCGAGCGCTCGTACCGCGGCGACGAAGGCCGCGACATCGAAATTCTTGTCCCCGCCGACGGTGCTGCCGGCTGGCGCGCTGGCGTCGAGCAACAGATGCGCGGCCTCGCGTTCGGCCGTGCCCGTCGCCGGCGTGACGCAGACGTTGGCGACCAACCCGTGGCGATTGTCCAGGAGGACATGGCCCGCGTACGAGAGCTTCGCCTCGCGACCGGCGCCCTTCCGCGCCAGCATGGCGTCAGGATCCGTCGTGGACTGATGCGTGTCATTCCGTCGAGACTCGCCATGAAAATTCACCGTCGGATTGCCGGGATCATCGGGGGGCGGCTGCGGCCCTTCATCCTTCCGACGGAAGCTCTTGAGACTCGCCCAGGCTTCGAGCAGGGTGCCATCCACGGTGAAGTGTTCGTCCGAGAGCAGGCCGGCGGCGCGCGCCTGCCCCAGGACCGCGTCAAAGAACGCGCCGGCGATATCGCTCGCCAGCAGGCGGTCGCGATTCTTACTGAACGTCGTCGGCGACCAGATCGGGTCATCCAGGCTCAACCCGACAAACCAGCGATACAGGACGCTGTAGTCGATCTCCTCCATCAGGAGCCGCTCGCTGCGAACCGTGTACAGCGACTGAAGCACGAGCGCGCGCAGCAACTGCTCGGGCGGGATCGACGGGCGACCAATATCCGAGTACATCGTCGTAAAGCGTGGCGACAGGTCGGCAAACACGCGGTCGGTCATCACCCGAATCGCCCGCAGCGGATGGTCGGCGCGGACGCGCTGCTCGGGCGACAGATAGCTGAACATGTGGCTCGTCTGCTCGTCAGGTCCACGCATGCGGTCGCTCCCTTCAGAAACGTCGGGAGCATAGTAGTACGACGGGATCACAATGTCGATCCCTCACGAGTTACTTTTTCAGCACCCTGCTAG
>JBOGIZ010000333.1:0-6468 GCA_050747805.1 Vicinamibacterales bacterium
GGCGGAGATGACGGCAGCGCAGTCGGCCGCGTTATCAGCATCGGCCGCCGCGCAGGCCGACGCGGTCATGGCGCGGGCGGCCGCGCGAAACGGCGCCGCGGCAGTCGCGACCGCCTCGGCGGGGCAGTCGATCGACTCGAATCAGCACGGCTCGTCTGGCAACTGGATCTGGTCGAACAACGGCGAGAAGCTCGAAGTCACGTACTCCGGAACGTTCGAGTTCACCGATGACGATGCCGACGTGCGAAGCATGTCGCCGGGCGGCCTGTTGAGGATCTCCGATGGCGCCTGGTTCGGCCGCCATTCGGTCGAAATCCGCGAACACGCCGGGCAAATCGAGCGTCGCTACTACGTCAATGGCGTTGAGCGGCCCTTCGATCCTGAAGGCCGCCAATGGCTGCAGGACAACCTTCCGAAATTCGTTCGCAACACGGCGATCGACGCGCCAGCGCGCGTGGCGCGGCTGCTGAAGCGCGGCGGCGTGCCTGCTGTCCTCGACGAGATCACGAACGTCGACGGGACGTACGTCAAGGGCATCTATTACCGTGAGCTGTTCAAGCAGGCGTCGCTGACGCCGGAGCAGTACCGCCAGGCGATGGTGCAGGCAGGACGCGAGATGCGCGGCAGCGACTATGCGCTGACGGAGCTACTGATCGCCGTTGCCGACAAACTGCCGGCGGATCAGCCGTCGCGCGAGGCCTACTTCTCCGCGGCGTCCGGCCTCTCGTCCGCGTACGAGATCCGCCGCGTGTACACCGAGATGCTGAAACGCGGCCCCGTCAGGAGCGAGACGCTCGCCGCCATCCTCGACCACGTCGACACGATTCGGTCCGATTACGATCGATCGGAGCTCCTGCGCGCCATTCTGGCGGAGCAGTCGCTCGACGATCGGACGCGTCCGCTGTTCTTCAAAGCGGCGGCGGGCATCCGCGGCGACTACGAGCGCCACCGCGTGCTCGGCGCTGCGCTCAAGAAATCGTCCGATCCGGCGACCCTTCAGGCCGCATTCGCCGGCGCCGCGCAAATGAGCGGCGACTACGACAAATCCACGCTGCTGCAGGAGGTCCTCAAAACGACAGGCGTGGAAGGGTCGCAGCGCGCGCCGTTTTTCACGGCCGTCAATAGTCTGAAGGGGTCCTACGAGCGAGGCCGCGTGCTACAGGCCGTCGTCGGCAGGCCCGACGCGAGCACCGAGACGCTGCGCGACGTCCTCGATTCGGCGAAGACCATGAGCGGCTACGACCTGTCGCAGCTGCTGATTGCCGTGGCGAACGCGCACGCGATGACCGGTTCGCTTCGCGACGCGTTTCTCGAGGATGCCAACAGGCTGTCCGGGTACGATCAGGGACAGGTGATGACGGCGCTCGTCAGGTCGGAGAGGCGATAGGGGACCCGGCGTGCAATTGGTGAATTGGTGAGTTGGTGATCTGGTGAATTGAGTTGGGTTGAATTCAGCAGATCACCACAGGCAGGTTAGTGGCGACCGGTTGCCCGCTACCGGCCACCGGTTACTTTTTCTCTCTGAAATCCGGCGGGATTGCGACGTCCGCGGCGGTCGCGCTCGGGCTCAGCTCCAGCACTTCGTGGTGCGTGGTGAAGATCGTCGCTCGCGCCTGGGGTTGCTGACGGTTCTTCATCATGCGCTTGGCGAGCATCCCGCCCAAGCCGCCGGGTGCGCCGCCGGAGCTGCCGTTGTTCTGCTGTTCCTGCGCGAGCTCGGCCTGGCTCTTGACTGAATCGAATGTCATGGTCTGATCGAGCGGCGTGCCCTGCAGCTTGTTCCCGCCGCCCTTCTGCAGACGCGCCATGGCATCCTTGACGCCAGGGTACATCGCCATGACGGTGGCCATCTGTTCGGGCGTGAGCGCCTCGTCACCGCTTCCTTCGAGCTGCTGCCAGTAGCGCATGTCGAACTCGGCCACCTCTTTCAGCTGCGGAATATCCGGTCCGAGCCACATGTCGTCGGTCAGCACGATGCCGCCGCCGTCTTCGAGCGTCTGTCCCTTCTGACGCACGGTGATCGTGACGATCGCTTCGTGCGTATCGTAGCCGGCGACCTGCTTCTTCTGGCCGGTGTCTTTCACGTCGAAATCAACTTCGTACTGGTTCTGGGGCTTTTGCGGCTCCGCCTGCTGCTGCGGCTGCGCGGGCTGCTCCTTCGCCGCCTCCTGCTGCGCCTTCTCTTCGTCTTCTTTCATCTTCTGGCGCAGTTGATCGAAGGTGGTGACCGTGTACGTTTTCTTCTTCATGTCGAGGTCGTACACCTTCTCCTCGGACAGATCGATGATCTTGCCGGTGTTCTCGTTGATCGTGGCCTTGCGGTTGCCTTTGACGGCGGTCGATGTCTCGACGCCTTCCTTGGCGGACTTTCCGCCGAACAGCGAGAACATGCGCCCGAGCATTCCTTCGAACTTGACCGACGCGCGGTCGCGCGTTTTCACGTCGGCTCCTACCGGAATGGCGGTGATGATGACGAGCGGGAGCACGAGCGCGCAACTCGTGAACAGTCGTTTCATTGAGCATCCTCCAGGACGGTGCATGGGTTCGTCCGGTCAGCCATTGTACACAGGCGGCGCGGCCGCCTGTCCGCCAGGCGACAGACCTGCGATCACACCACGCTCGAGCTTACGGTTTTTGTGCGCCGTGAGCGACGGAACTCGTAAGAATCTGGGGTGTTGCGCCGGCGGGCGCCTCGAATACCCGCGCCTGTGATTCAATTGAAACGACCGCTATCTGGCGTCGTATTTGCTGCCATAGCCATCTGCATGCCGAGAGCCATTCGCTGGGCCTTCATCGTATTCGTCGCGGCATTTGTGGTGGCGCAGGTGGTCAGACCCGATCGCTCGAACCCGCTGGATCCGCCGGCGGCCTCGCTGCTGACCGCCGCGCCGGCCAACGTGCAGGCGATCCTGACGCGGTCGTGCGCCGACTGTCATTCGAACAATACTCGCTGGCCGTGGTACACCAACGTCTCGCCGATGTCGTGGATGATTGCGTCGCACGTGCATTCTGCGCGCGATCGTTTCAATTTCTCCACGTGGACGTCGTACGACTCGGACGATCAGGATAAATTCCTCGGCAACATGTGTTCGCTGACGAAGAAAGGGAAGATGCCCCTCGCCTCGTACCTGCTGATTCATTGGGACGCCAGGCTCTCTGACGCCGACGTCGCGGCGATCTGCGCGTGGTCCGAAAAGCTGCGGGCGAATCTTCCGTAGGCCGTCAATGCGACGCGAGCGAGCAGTGCGAGCGAGCCAGGCGACCGGAGCGAGCCGGCGGAGCGGCGAGTGAGTCCGCGCGGAGGGGAGTCCGCCGGGCGAAGCCCCTCGGACAAAGCCGACGCGCTGCAGCCGACGCGGACGGTCGAGGTGACGCGGGTGCGCGACGGGGACGTCGAGCGCACGACCGACACCGCCGCGGCCGAGGAGCCGCTCGACATCCGGCTGCATGGCCGATCGTTTGCCGTGGTAATGCGCACGCCGGGCAGCGATCGCGCGCTTGCCGCGGGTTTCCTGCTCTCGGAGCGCATCATCCGATCGAGCGACGAGCTCGGCGCCGTGGAGCATTGCCGGCATCCCGATCGCCGCCAGGCGCACCACGTCGTCGACGTGTTCCTGCGCGGGCTGAGCGCCGCCGATGTGCACGCGACGCTCGACCGGCGGCGCGCGGTGATCGCCAACAGTTCGTGCGGCGTCTGCGGCCGCGCGACGATCGACGAGCTGCGCGCCGATCTCGCGCCGCTCGACGCGGACGGCAGGCTGGATCTCGCCGTCGTGCGCGCGCTGCCCGAGCGCCTGCGCGCCCGGCAGTCCGTCTTCGAGCATACGGGCGGACTGCACGCCGCGGCCCTCTGCGCCTGGGATGGATCGATCATCGGATCGGCCGAGGATGTTGGCCGCCACAACGCGGTGGACAAGACGATCGGCGCGCTGCTCCTGGAGGATCGCCTGGCCGCCGCGCAGCCCGCCGTGCTCATGGTGAGCGGACGCGTGTCGTTTGAAATCGTGCAGAAGGCCTGGACGGCCGGCATTCCGATCGTCGCCGCCGTGTCGGCGCCGACCAGCCTCGCGATCGAACTGGCGCGCGACGCCGGCATCACGCTGATCGGATTCGTACGCGAGGCGGGACTGAACATCTACTCGCACGAGGGGCGGATCGCGGGAATCTGACGCGGAGTGCGGGGTGCGGAGGGCGGGGGGCGGCGGTTCGGGGTTCGAGGTTCGAGGTTCGGAAGAGCGACTGCGTCGCAATACCTTCGATCGCACGACGGTTGATGGCTATCCGCAGGACGGCGATCATGCACCAGACGGCTGACAGGCCGGACACCAATAGGTCAGCCGCGCGTTCGCGCCTTGCGCGCGCAGCTGGATCGCCGTCCCGCACGTGCGGCACGGCCGTCCCGCGCGGCCGTACGCGTAGTGGCGTCGGCCCTCGCCGCGCTCGCGCCGAAATCCTGCATAGGTCACGATGCCGCCCGAGCGCTTGTTGACGTTCGCCTGCAGGTACTTCCGTGCGGTTCGCAGGAGCGTGCGGATCGTGTCGTCAGGGAGCGTGCCGGCGCGCGCGAACGGACTGACGCGGCAGAGAAACAACGTTTCGCACTTGTATATGTTGCCGATCCCGGCCACCACTCGCTGCGTGAGCAGCACGTCGGCGATCTCTTCGTCGTTCCGCGCACGGATTCGGCGCAACGCTTCGTCCTCATCGAACGACGCGGCGAGCAGATCGGGCCCCATCGTTCGCAGGTCATCCTGCCGCGCTTCGCTCTTTGAATCGAGAAACTCCGCGACGGGAACCGTGAACGCGACAGCTTCGAACTCGGCGGTCGCCACGAGGATTCGCATGTCGCGGCGCGGCTTGCGCCAGCGTTCGCCCGGACGATAGACGTGCCAGCTGCCGTTCATACGCATGTGCGTCCGCAGCGTCAGGTCATCCGAGAAACGCATGAGCACGTGCTTGCCAGCGGCAGTAACCGATTCTACGGTGCGTCCGGTGATTCGCGCGTCGTCATGAACGCGCGTCAGCTTCGGGAAGACCGACTCGAACCGAACGACCGTGCGGCCGGCGAGCGCTCGGTGCAGCGTGCGCGCCGTCCGGAAAATCGCATCCCCTTCAGGCATGGGGGCACTTAGCTGTCAATTCCCAAAGGGCCAACTGTCAACTCCCAAACGGCCAACTGCCGATGACACGAGGCGTGACGCTGCCAGAGCACGACCGCGCGTCTTCTCACCCTGAGACACGGGCCGACGCCGGATGGGAATTCTTCGGTCGCAGGTGCAGACCCATCGCCCCTGCATAAAATCCAGCCTCGATGAGATACGGCGACGCGCTCGACTGCGAGGGATCGCCGCCGTTGATTTCCGTCAGCAGGAGTCCTTCGCGTCGATCATCGCGCGCGAGAGACGCGAGCGCTTTCGCGAGTCCGCGCCCGGCGACCGATCGTGCCGGCTCGTCGTCGGGCACGTAGGCGAAAAGCTGCCGTCCGCCGCGCGGCAGGTAGCCGGCAAGCGAGCCGTTGACCAGAATCACCAGCGCGCCGACCGAGCGAGTCGGCCCGCGGCCTGGCGCTTCGTTCGCTCCAGGCCATTTGAGCATCGTTCCGAATGGATTGGCGGGGTCTGTTGCCGCGGCGACGACGACTTCCGGCTCGTCGGGGGCGTCGCGCAGCGAACGCAGCAGGTCGAGGGCCGGCGGCAGCGCGAATTGCACGGCGCCTACGCCGCTCACGAAATATCCGCGCCGCACGCGGCCGGCATCCTCGAGCGCCTTCAGCACGCCGTAGACCGCGCCGAATCCGCCGGCGAGCCCCTCGGCCGCCGCGACCTCGCGTGTGACGATGCCGTAGCGGGACAGAAGCTGCTGCGCAGTGGCTGTGGACCACTGCGTGTCGCTCACCGGCGCGGCCGTCCGCTCCGCCAGCAGCGACCATCGCCCTTCGGCGGACGGGGGCGCCGCGCGGCGGCTGCGAAAAGCCGTGCGCGCCGGCTTTCGCGCCGGGCGGACGGGCCCGCGAGTGAAGGCGCGCAGCGCGTGGAAGGTGTCGTTGGTGACGAGCCCCTTCCAGACGAGATCCCACAGCGCGTCCACCGTTTCGCCGGGATAGCCGCCGCCGGCACCTTCGTGAATCGCCGCAAAAAAAGCGGCACCGTGCGCGTCGAGATGCGCGACGATTGCGCGCTCCCGGGGAGACAGTTCACCGGCGGCCGCCGGCCGCCACAAGCGTGGAAAATGATCGGTCAGATACAGCGCGACGCGGCCGTCGCGGTCGCCGATCGAATCGACGCCGCGCCAGACGACCTCGCCGGCCGCGAGGAGCGCGTCCAGATCGCCGGGGCCGTATCCGTCGAGACGCGCGGCGAGTACGTCGCCTTCGAGCGTCGACGCCGCGAGGGGCGCACCTTGCAGATGCTCGATCGCGTCGAGCAGCGCGTCCAAGCTCTGAGCGCCGGGGACCCCTGCACCCCGGCT
>JBOGIZ010000334.1:0-7866 GCA_050747805.1 Vicinamibacterales bacterium
GCTCGAAGCGTGCGACGCCCAGGCGGCGGTGATTTTCACCGAGACGCGACCGGGCGACGTGCACGTCGCGGCCGCTGCCGGCTGTGATGGCGACACGGCGCGGGCGATGGCGGGCGCGGCGGCGCGCGCGGCGGGCGGCACGCCGCTGCTGGCGATGGAACACATCGGCAACGATGGTCCGGCCAGGCGGTACGCCGCCGTGTCGTGCACGCGTCCGTTCGTCACACCAGTACTGCAGCGGTTCCGGACGCTCTGCGCCGTGCTGCGGCAGGGTTTCGAGCTGTGCTCGGCGCGCGAACGGCCGTCGGAACCGATCGCGGGCGCCATCGAACGCCAGCTCGAGCCGTTGATTCCGGGATTCGTGTGCGCCAGCGCCGCGATGCAGCGCGTGACGGATCAAATCCAGCGGCTGCAGGACAGCGACCTGACCGTGCTCATCACGGGCGAGAGCGGCACCGGAAAGGACCTCGTCGCGCGCGCCATTCATGCCGGCTCGCCGCGGGGCTCCGCGCTCTTCCTGCCGTACAACTGCACCAGCGCCACGCGTGAACTCGCCGACAGCCAACTGTTCGGGCATCGACGCGGCAGCTTCACCGGCGCGGTCGCCGATCAGCCGGGCGTCATCCGGAGCGCCGCCGCCGGGACGATCTTCCTCGACGAAATCGGCGACCTGCCGATCGACGTCCAGCCCAAGCTGCTGCGATTTCTGGAACAGGGCGAGATTCTGCCCGTCGGCGAAACGCGTCCGATCCGCGTGGACGTGCGGGTCGTCGCCGCCACGAATGCGGATCTCGAACAGCGCGTGGCGGAGGGCAAGTTTCGCGAAGATCTCTTCTATCGGCTGAGCGTCATCCGGATCCACGTGCCGCCGCTGCGCGATCGCCGGGAAGAGATCGCGCACCTGAGCACGTTCTTCGTGCGCGAGGCGAGCGAGCGGCTCGGGAAGGCGGACGTGCGCTTGGGCCAGGAAACGCTCGATCTGTTCGACGCGTTCGCATGGCCCGGCAACGTGCGGCAGCTGCGAAACGAGGTGCAGCGCGCGGTCGCCATGGCTCGCGCGGGCGGGCTCATCACGCCGGACCTGCTCTCGCCGGCCTTCGGAGGAGACGGGTCCGAGGTCGCCGCGCCAAGACGCACCCGAAATGTGTCGCTGGCTTCCGCGGTCGAACGCCTCGAACGGGAAATGATCGAGGCGGCGCTTCAGCGAACGTCCAACAACATCTCCCAGACCGCCCGGGCGCTGGGTCTCACGCGGCGCGGTTTGTACCTGAAAATGGACCGCCTGGGGATTGGCGCCGTCGCGACGCCGTAACATCGTTGATTACCAGATATCCAGCTAATTGTTCGTACGGATAGCAGATATCCAGTTCCCGTTCGTTGGCTGAACCTGACAAATCAGACCTAAACATCTTAGCTGCCATGATTTACGGCAGAACTTCCTCCGCGCCGCACTGTTGGGCCTGCGACTTGAAGTAGCTCGAACCGTTCGCACCGGAGGATTTCATGGAACAGCGGCTTCGACTCGTGCAGCCCGGACAACCCAGGGCCGACAAACGAATCTCGGAACGACGGCGGCTCGCGGTGCCCGCGCAAATCGTCTGGAAAGACGCGCGCGGCAACACGAAGCTCACCGAGGTCATGACGCGCGACGTCAGCGAACACGGCGTCGCCGTGGAATCGCTGAACGGGGCCGTCATACCGCTGTACCGGCTCGTGTACTTTCAAATCGACCGCACCGCGCGGCAGTCGCTCGAGATCCCGGCCGCGCTGCGCAAGCCGAATGTGCTGTCCGCCATCTTCCGCGTCGGCCCCCACAATCCGGCGACCGGGGCGCCCTCGGAGTACGCGCTGCGGCTGCTCGTCGAACCGGAGCGGCAGGCATCGTCGCAGTCGCGGCCCGACTGGCACGCGTGCGAGCAGCCGCTGACGGCCTGACATGGCCGCCGTCTTTGGCGCCATGCGGATCGATCGGTGGGACCCACGCCGCGATGGGCCGTTGACCGAAAGCGCGCTCCGGCGAAAAATCGAAGGACATGGATACACCGTATCCACGCGATCCTGGCCGGCGGGAACGATTCTCTCAGCGCAGGCGCAGGACCGTGATCGCGCCCACGGCGTCGTCTCGGGCATCGTCAAATTCACACTGGACGGCGAAACGACGATTCTGGCTGGCGGAGATATCGCTTATATGTCGCGCGGCGCGGTGCGCCGCATCGAAGTCATCGGATCCGCGTCGGCGTTGTGCTTTGACGCCGAACACGCCCACTGACGCCGCGGATCAGGCGACCTTCTTCACCGCGGCGAGTTGATCTTTCGCGTCGGTCGAATAGGGTGAATCCGGAAATTCCTGCACGATGCGCGTGAAGGCGCGCGCCGCGTCCTCTTTCTTGCCCGCCTGCACGTACGCCCGTCCGAGCTGCATCAAGACGCCGTCGAGCGGCAGGTCCGAGCCGCCGTCGGTGGAGAGCTCCTGGAATGTGGTGATGGCCTGATCCGTCTTGCCGTCCGCGAGCTGGGTTTCTCCCAGTCCGAGCCGCGCCGTGCGGCCGTAGATGCTGTTCCTGCCGGCCTTGTCGATCACGTCCTGATACCGCTGTTCCGCCTCAGCGTCGCGTCCCAATGAGGCCAGTGTGGCGGCGGCCTGAAAACGCGCCGTGATGCCGGCGCTGGTATTTGGGTAGGCGTCGGCCGCCTGGGTGAGGAGCGGCAGCGCGGCCTGGGCGCGTTCCATCTCCGTGCGGTACGTGCCGGGCTGCTGGATCGGCGGCGCGCTGCCCGGCGCCGGCGGCGGCGGCGCGACCACAGGCGCCTCGGCGACGGTGAGCGCCGAGGCCAGGAGGGCCGAGGCTTTGGCGTTTCTGGAGGATCGCCACGCGGCGAAACCGCCGCCAATCACCAGAATCACGAGAATCGCGACAGCCCCGATCATCACTTGACGTTGATGCTCGGCGAGGGCGGCCTGCGCCTTCGTCACGCTGTCGATGAATTCGTTGGATTTGATCTTCTTGCGTTCCGCTCGTTTCATTTTTTTACTCCGCTCGGTGGGGCCCCTCTACCGTTCCCCACCTCGCTGCGCGCTCGCGGTCGCGGTCGCGACTCCCCTCCGGCGCTCGCTTGCGGCCGCAGGCGCCTCTCAACACGCCGCGTGCGCCGACTCGAAAGAAGCGCGCCCGGCAGGTCGCGAACCTGCGACCCCCGGTTTAGGAAGTCTCGGAAAGGAGGCCACCCGGGGCAGCGGAACACCGCCGCCCCTGATTTTATTGGGGTTTTTGCAAGCCCGAGACTACCTGTGGCGGCTCCAGTTTACTACCGATTGTCACCCGCTTGTCACCCTCTGCGCCGCACGCGGCCTCACGCATCGCCCAGCAGTGCGGCGAGATCTCGACTTCCTCGCGACGACCCGCTGAACGAGGGCATCATCGTCTTCGATTCGATAGAGACGAGATAGCTGACTTCAGGCACCCTTGGCATCTTCAGCACCTTCGGCACCTCACTTCTGCTATGCTACATATCGCTATGAAGCATATATCCCAGGGGCTCGACCGCGAGTTGAAGAAAGGCAGCGCCGAACTGCTGATCCTGTCGCTCCTGGAGGCGCGCCAGCGCCACGGCTACGACATCGGGAAGCTGATCGAGCAGCGCTCCGGCGGACGGCTCAAGTTCAAGGTCGCGTCGCTCTATCCCCTCCTCTACCGGCTCGAGGAACGCGGCTGGATCGCTGGGCGCTGGCTCGAGAAAGCGGGAGAGCGCCGGCGCCGGTTCTATCGCCTGACGCCCCTCGGACGGAAGATGCTGGCTGCGCAGCGCGAGAACTGGCGCGAATTCGTTGACGCGGTCGCACAAATTACAAGGCCCGATCATGCCTGATTCCCCGATCATGCCTGATTCTTCGATGAACGCTGGGTCGGCTCGAGGCGTGTCGAAGGGCGACTGGACGTCAGCGCTCGCGTCACGACTGTCTCCACTGCGCCTGTCGCCGGCGCGCGAGCGCGAGATCGTCGACGAGCTCTCGCAGCACCTGGACGACGCGTATCGGGAACACGTCGCGGCAGGGGCGAGCCACGAGGAAGCCGTGGGCCTCTCACTGGCGGAACTCGACGAGGACGACCTCCTCACGCGTGAGATGCGGCCGCTACGCCAGGCGTCCACGCCGCCCCCCATCGTCCCCGGCGCGTCGCGTGGCCGATGGGCCGGCGATTTGCTGCAGGACGTCCGGTATGCCCTGCGGACGCTCGCCGCCTCGAAAGCCTGGACCACCGCGGTCCTGCTGCTGCTGGCGTTCGGCATCGGCGCCAACGCCGTCATCTTCAGCGTGACTCACGCGCTGTTGTTTGCTCCGCTTCCAGGCATTGCGGCTCCGGACGCGCTCGTCCGGCTTGGCTGGACCGGCGTGAACGACGCGGTGACGGACTACGACTCGTATGGCAACGAGTCCAGGACGAGTGCGGCCGACGGCGGCACCCGGACGTCGTTCCCCAACGCCGCATTCCGGGAACTGGCTTCCGACGCGCGCGGCACGGCGGCCCTCTTCGCCTGCGCCCCGTACAACCAGACCAGCGTCATCATCGACGGCCGCGCGGAGCTCGTCGAAGGGTTCGCAGCCTCGGCCAATTACTTCTCGATCCTCGGCGTCCGGCCGCTGCTCGGGCGGTTGTTCGTGCCCGACGACGACAAGCCCGACGCGACGGCTGTTGCCGTCATCAGCGCGCGATACTGGCAATCGCGGTTCGGCGGCGATCCCGGCGTGATCGGCAAGACCATTCGCGCCGGCAACATCCTCGTCACGATTGTGGGCGTGACGCCGCCCGACTTCACTGGCGTGCAGCACACGCTCGGCAATCCCCCCGACATTTCATTTCCGCTTGCGCTTGACGCGCGACTGAACGGCAGCACTCGCGGCGCCGAGGGGTCGGCGCTCAAGAGTCCGAACTGGGCGTGGCTCGAAGTCATGGGGCGCCTGGGACCAGGCACCACGCCTGAGCGGCTGCAAGCGATGCTCGACGGGCCATTCCAGGCGATCAGCCGGGCGGCGTTCGACGCCTATGTGAAGTCCCTCACCGATCGTCAGCGCGCGAACAGCCGGCGCAAAGGCGAGGTCCCGCATCTGCTCGTGCAGCGCGGCTCCCGCGGCGTGTACGACCCGGACGACAACTCCGTGATGACGGCGGCGATCTTGTCCGTGATCGTAGCTCTGATCTTACTGATCGTGTGCGCGAACGTCGCGAACCTGATGCTCGCGCGCGCGATCGTTCGACACAAGGAAATGTCGATCAGGCTCTCGCTCGGTGCGACTCGGGCGCGTCTCGTCCGTCAGTTGACCACCGAAGGACTGCTCCTGGCCTCCGGCGGCGGGGTCCTCGGCCTGGT
Organism: Vicinamibacterales bacterium; assembly: GCA_050747805.1. Classification (GTDB taxonomy): domain Bacteria; phylum Acidobacteriota; class Vicinamibacteria; order Vicinamibacterales; family 2-12-FULL-66-21; genus JAICSD01. The sequence goes on from JBOGIZ010000334.1 coordinate 5,368, forward strand.
CGGCGCGGGCTGGGGCGTTCGGCTCCTGTCCGTCGCGCTTGGACAGCCTCTCCGAGTCGGCGTCGCCGAACGTCTCTTGAGTTCGTCGACTGTCGGATTCACCGCGGTGGTCAGTCTGGCGACCTGCGCGCTGTTCGCCGCGGCGCCGGCATTGAGGGCGACCCAGGTGGACGTGAACGCCGCGCTCAAGGAGACCAGCCGAACGATTGCCGGCCGCGGCGGACTCGTTGCAAGGGCGCTCCTGGTCGTGCAGGTCATGCTGTCGCTCGTCCTGCTCATTGGCGCCGGTCTCTTTCTGCGCACCGTCGTCAATCTCCAGCGTGTGGACGTCGGGTTCGATCCGAACAATCTGCTGCTGATCCGCATCATGCCAACGGTCAGCGGCTACGATCAGGCGCGCACGACGGCACTGTATACGGCGCTCCTCGACAAGCTGGGCGCGCTGCCGGGCGTGCGCGGCGCGGCATTGTCCGAGCCAGCGCTTCTCGCCGGCGGCACGAGCTCGACCAATATTTTCGTCAAGGGGCGCTCGTATGACCTGACACAGCGACGCCCCCCTGGCACCGAAATCCACCGGCTGGTTGTATCGCCAGACTTCTTCAAGGTCATTGGCATTCCCATCGTTCTGGGGCGGCCATTGACCGCGCAGGACGATCAGCGGGCGCCGCGCGTCGCCTTGATCAACGAGGCAGCGGCACACGAATTCTTCCCCGGTGCGCCCAATCCCGTCGGTCAGCGCTTCGGCGGCAGTCCGACTTCGACCGAAGAGACCGAGGTTGTCGGCGTCGTGCGCGATGCCAAGTACAGGGATCTGCGCGAGTCTCCCCCGTCGACGATGTACCAGACCTATCTGCAGACGCCGCGGGCAGCCGCGTTCCTGGAGCTTCGTACGACGGTGCCGCCCGAGAAGCTGACGTCCGCCGCGCGCGATGCGGTCCGCGACGTCGCGCCGACCGTGCCGCTCGCCGCCGTCACGACCGAAACAGAGGAAATCGATCGGAGTTTCTCGCAGGAGCGCGTCTTCGCACAAGCGTACGCCGCGTTCGGCGGCATCGCGCTGCTGCTCGCCTCCATCGGCCTGTTCGGCCTGATGTCGTACAACGTGGCCAGGCGGACCGCGGAGATGGGGATCCGGATGGCGCTCGGCGCGCAGCGCGGCGACCTGCTGCGCCTCGTCATGCGCGAATCGATGACGCTGGTCGTCGTGGGACTTGCCGCTGGCGTGGCTATCGCTCTCGCAACCGGCCACTACCTCGCGTCGTTGCTCTTCGGCGTGCCTTCGAAGGATCCAATGACATTTCTTGCGGCTGCGGCCGTGATGACTGCCGTCTGCGCGCTGGCGGCGTTTCTCCCCGCGCGCCGCGCGTCGCGCGTCGACCCGATGACAGCGCTCAGGTACGAGTAGCGAAGCGCGGCGTGCGGGGCGCGGAGAGAGGGTGCGGCGGCGGCAGCATTTCACGGAATATACGGAATGCGGGAAATAGTCGGCGCGGACTACACGGATAAACGGCACGGATCGGCTCTCGGTCATCGATTATCGGCCCTCGGGCATCAGATATGTGCGGAGCGGCTGCGCAAGAGGAGAAGAATGATGACGCCTCAACGGCGTGTGTTTATCCTCGCCGGCATCGTGACGATGAGCTGCGTCGTTGGCGCCCACGCTGGCAGGCCGGAAGGTCTGCGCGAGTCGGTCCAGGCGATACCCCTTCCCGCCGCGCCGCCGGCGACCAACGCGGCCGTGGGCGCATGGGACGCGGCGCTCGTGGGACGCGCGGCGAGAACGATCGCGTCCCCGGCCGGGTGGAATCGTGCTGATACCGGCGCGTGCCGCGCTCCGAAGACGTTCAGCATGTCCTGCGCGCTCGAAAAGTCTATTGAAGAATCCGCCGGGATACGCAGAGGTTCCGACGGCAAGCGGATCCATCAGACTCCGTCACTCGCGGATTGCCGACTCGATCCCGACGGCGCCGGTCGGCAGGGCACGTGCGGCGTGCTGTTCGACGAGCTTCCAGTGTTCACGCTGTCGCGCGCCAAGGCCGTGATTACCGGAAAATGGCGCGCCGATGCGGGGCCAGAGGAGGTCTGGGCCGGTACGATGTCGGACGCGGAATATCCCGTGATGGTGGAGGCCACGAAGACGATCGCGCTTGTCTCACCGAAGAAGTACGACGAGCCCCTCAAGGACTACAACAACGATCCGGCGACCACATTCGCCGGCGTTCAGGCGTTCTTTCAGCGGCTGGAAGATCAGCTCGTCAAAAACGGCACGGCAGACATGGTCGACAACTCTGACGACGTAGAGATCGAAATTTATGCCGGCGGAACGGGCGTCATGCGGACCTACGCGGGCTGGTATCCAATCTCCGGCGCGTCCTCGCGCGACTCGACCCTACGATTCCAGATGGACCCGGATCACCAGGTTCCACCGAACAGCCTCGACCGCGACATCCTTCAGCGCGCGAACGCAATCATCGCGTCGGACGCCGTGTGGAACCGCGC
>JBOGIZ010000335.1:0-3486 GCA_050747805.1 Vicinamibacterales bacterium
GCCCTGCTCAGAAAATAGCGCCGCGACCACAAGATGTCGTGGCGGACATGGCCCCGGGGCACTATTTTCATGCCGCGGGGTGACCGCAGGTCATGGAGACTCTGCGAGAGATCTTCGCGATTGCCTACTGCAGCGATACCAACGGTGAAATCATCACCTTCCCTTTAGATGTCTCGATCTTCAGCAACTTCAGATCGCCGGCCGGGCGGGCGATCTGAATCTGATATTGCGACAGCAGACTGTTCGCGATGGCCTTCAGCTGGTTCTGGAGACCTGACGCGCCGACGATCGCCTGCCGGTGGCCGCCGCTGTCCTTCGTGAGCCCGTCGAGCATCTCGTCGCGCTGCGGCGTCTCGGGACTGCCGGCGACGACCGACACGGACCAGACCGTGGCGCGCGATCCGAAGACGGCGCCCTCGATGTTCAGAACCACCGCCCTTGGCGTCGGATCCGGCGACGCAAAGTCGATGGCAACGATCGCGCGGCGCCGCGCCGGCGCTTCCGCGAGCGCGTGCCCAGCATCGACCAGCGCCTCGAGCAGCGTGCCGGATTGCAGGTGTGCCGGGGTGAGATTCGTGATCGAGGTGTCCAAATCCGCCGGCGGGGCATTGAGTCCGACGACGGGAACGGTTGCCGGGGCATCGGTGAAGACGCCGATCTTCGCATCGGCATTTCCGGCTCGAATCGCATCGACGAACGCCCGCAGCGATGTCCGCAGTTCGCGTGTCCGCGGCGCCGCCGACATCGGCGGCAGCGTGTTTTCCACGATCAGCTCGATCGCGAGCGGCGTCGTCACATGCTCGGCCGACGCGACGGCGATCGACTGATTGCCGTCGTGGACCTTGAAATCGCTGGCGGTGAGATCCGCTACCGGCGCCTTGGCTGACGCGAGGACCGTCACCAGCAGCGATGCCTGAGCGCCGGCCGCGGTTTGCGAGGCGCCGAGCGGCACGACGAGCAACGCTGCTGCAGCGAGACAGCCTCCTGTCACGATGCGCCGGGTCGAATGCGCTGACATACGCCCTCCTGCTTGCTATACGTCCGCTTCCGGTACCTGCCGGGGTGAATCCTCGCGGCGCTCCAGTATGCATCGAAGGCGAAGTCGGCGGGCATCGCTTTTCCTGCTGTGCTCTGCTCCGCCCGGGACGTGCGGATTGCGTCTACAATGCCTTCAGGTCCCCTTTTGTTGAAGCGTTTTCTGCCGGTCGCGCTGGCGCTCAGCGCGGCCGGCTGTTCCCTCTTCGTCGGGCGCGCGTTTTCGTTCGCGCCGAATCCCGACCGCAACATCCTGTTCGTGACGATCGACACGCTCCGGGCGGATGCGCTCGGCTCGTACGGCGGGAAGGCGATCACGCCCAATCTCGACCGGCTCGCGTCGCACGGCGCCCGCTTCACCTTCGCGCACTCCCACGCCGTCGTCACGCTCGTGTCGCACGCCTCGATGCTGACGGGACGCTATCCGTACGAGCACGGCATCCGCGACAACACCGGGTATCGGCTCCCTCCGAATGAACCCACGATGGCGACGCGCCTCAAAGGCAGCGGCTTCGCGACGGGTGCGTTCATCGGCGGATTCCCGCTCGATCACCGCTTCGGGCTGAACGCCGGGTTCGACCTCTACGACGACAAGCTGACGGACAGTCCAGAAGGCGGCGAGCGCGAGCGCCGCGCGGATCTCGTCGTGAAGTCCGCGCTGAGCTGGATCGATCAGCAGCACGGCAAGTGGTTCGCGTGGGTGCACGTGTACGATCCGCACGCGCCGTACGATCCCCCGGCCGAATGGGCGGCGCGCTTCCGCTCGGAGCCGTACCTCGGCGAAGTCTCCTGGACCGACGCGGCGCTTGGTCCGCTGTTCGATCGTGTGAATGCGGAGCCGCGGCCGACGCTCGTGGTGGTCACGGGCGATCACGGCGAGAGCCTCGGCGAGCATGGCGAGCTGACGCACAGCGTCTTCGCGTACGAGTCGACGCTCCACATTCCGCTGATCATCTCTGAGCTCGGCGACGCGCGATCGGCTGTTGCGAAAGAACGCGTGATCGATACGGCGGTCCGGCACGTGGATCTGCTGCCGACGGTGCTCGACGCGGCCGCGGCGCCGGCCGACCCGACGCTTCCGGGCGCCTCGCTCCGGAGCGTGATCGACGCGGGCCGCGGGACCGATCGCCCGTCGTATTTCGAGGCGATGACCGACGCCGTCGAGCGTGGCTGGGCGCCGCTCCGAGGCGTGCTCGTCGGCCGCGAAAAATACATCGACCTGCCGATCGTCGAGCTGTACGACCTGTCCACCGATCCGCACGAAACGCACAACGTCGCGCCGGAGAAGCCGCAGCGCGTCGACGTCATGTACAACATGCTGAAGATGTTCAACGTGGCGCCGCCGGCGCGCGCGCAGGTCGAGACCGCCGAAACGATCGACCGGCTGCGCTCGCTCGGCTACATCGGCGGCGGCACGACGACCGTCCGCGAGAAATACACCGACGCCGACGATCCCAAGCGGCTCATCACGCTCGAACAGACGCTGACGAAAGGCGACGATGCGGTGAAGGCCGGACAGCCGCAGCAGGCGATTGGCTTCTACAAGTCAGTGATCGCGCAGAGGCCCGATACGGAAGACGCCTATCGCAAGCTGGCGCTGGTCTACTGGCGCGCGGGGGACGCGCCCGCCGCGATTGCCACGCTCGAGGACGCGCTGCGGCACGGCGTCACGCAGAGCGAGGTGCGCATCCGGCTGGGTCAGTACCTGGCCGAATCAGGCCAGCCCGCGAAAGCGATCGAACTGCTGGCGGCGAGCTCGAGCGAGCCGTCGAAGCGGCGAGCGAGTGACGAGGGCTTAAGCGAGCGCCGTGAGGCGCGAGCGCCAAATAATGACTTGTCGGCGGACCCGGACGCGCTGGTCGTCCTGTGGAATGCCTATCAGCTGGCCGGAAAGCTGCCCGAGGCGGAGCGGACCTTCACGCAGATCACCCAGCTCGATCCCGGCAACGCGCTCGCCTTTCAGGACCTCGGCACGGCCGAGCTCCAGGCGCATGATTACACGGGGGCCGAAGCGTCTCTCCGCCACGCGCTGCAGATCGACCCGACCCTGAGCGGCGCTTACACGGCGCTAGGCGTCGTGCTGGCGAGCACGAACCGCAAGCCCGAGGCGATCGACGCGTGGAAGCGGGCCGTGCAGCTCGACGCGACCGACTTCAATGCGCTGTACAACCTGACGATAAACCTCGCGGAAGCCGGCCGCCGCGACGAGGCGCGGACCTACGGCGAGCAGTTCATCCGCACGGCGCCCCCGGCCCTCCGCCGCGACGCGGCCGAGATTCAGCGGCTCCTCGGGCGGGCCAGAGAGCGCTGAGAGGATCTCTCGCCGAGGGCGCCGAGAGCAGAGGGCGCGGAGCACATTCGGGCAGGACCGGCGGGCGAGGGACGAGGAGGCCGTCAGGCGCTGCCGGCCCGGAGGGCCGACAGCGGCGATCGAGAGACGCGGGAGACACA
>JBOGIZ010000336.1:0-2321 GCA_050747805.1 Vicinamibacterales bacterium
AATCTCGAACAGGAACGTCCGTACGCCCGCGCTGAAATACCACGAGGCGGTCGTCCCGATGGTCAGACCCGCGCCGACGAGCGCCGCCGAACGCCGCAGGATCATCGCCACGATGTCTCCGCGCGTCGCGCCGAGGGCCATCCGGACGCCGATCTCGCTCGTCAGCTGCGCGACCACGTACGCCATCACGCCATAGATCCCGATCGCGGCGATCACGAGCCCCAGCACTCCGAAGAGCGCCAGCAGCGCCATGTTGAATCGCCGCTGCGCGATCAGCCGATCGAAGTACGCCTCCAGTGTGACGGTGTCACTCGAAAATCGCTGGTTGCGATTAATCGACCAAATCGCGGCTTTGACGCCGGGCAGCACGCGCATCGGATCCTCACGCGTGCGAATCAGCAGCTCCCCGTTGTCGCTCCTGGTTTCCATCGGCAGATAGCATTCCTTGTGCGGAGGGATCTCCTGTCCGAACTGGTGCACGTTGCCGACGATGCCGATGACGAGGCGATCCTTGCCGCCGACCGTGAGGTGCCGCCCGAGTGCGTCCTCGCCGGGCCAGTATTTCAGCGCGGCGGCCTGATTGACCACGACGACCGGCAAGGCGTCGTCGCGGGTGTCGTCGGCCGTGATGTAGCGGCCCCGCAGGAGCGGTATCCGCAGCAGCTGGAGGTACGTGTCCGAGACCGTGCGCTGGTCGATCTGGTCGTTCTCGCCTTTCAGCTCGCCGCGGCCGGGCAGCGCGACCGTGCCGCGCGCCCAGCCTCCGGTCAGCGGCGCCGTCCCGATCGCGACTATCTCCACGCCCGGTAAATGCCGAATGGCCTCGACCGCCTGCCGGACGTAGGCGCCATTGCGCGCGCCGTAGCTGCGGTCGAGGCTGAGTCCCGCCGTGAACGGCAGGTTGATGCCGAGATCGAGGACGTTGTGATAGTCGAAGCCGGGATTGACGCGCATCAACTGCACGAAACTGCCCGTGAACAGGCCCGCGCCGACGAGCAGCACGACCGCCAGGGCAACCTCCGCGACGACGAGCGCGCCTCGCATGCGCTGGGCGCCGCGGCTGGCCGTTGACGACCGGCCTCCCTCGCGCAGCGCGCCGTTGATGTCGACGCGCGCCAGCTGCAGCGCGGGAACGGCTCCGAACACGAGGCCTGTAAAAAACGCTGCGCCAACGGCGGCGCCGAGTACCCGAAGATCGATAGCGATCGACGCCACGCGTGGCAGGTCGGCAGGCAGCCACGCCCGCAGCACGTCCACGCCGCCGTACGCGAGCGCAAATCCAAAGGCCGCTCCGCTGATAGAGAGCAGCAGCCCCTCCATGAGGAGCCCGCGAACGATGCGCCAGCGGGCCGCTCCAAGCGCGGAACGGATGCCGATTTCACGGATTCGCCTGGTCGCGCGCACGAGCAGCAGGTTGGCGACGTTCGCGCAGGCGATGAGCAGTACGAGCACGACCGCGCCGAGCAGCATCAGCATCCAGCCGCGTGTCTTCCCGACGAGGAAATCGTGAAGTGGAGCGACGACCGCACGGCGGCCAGGCTCCCAATTCGGGAACTGGCGATCGAGCTGCTCCGAGAGTCGGAACATCTCGTCTTGCGCCTGCGGAAAGCTCACGCCGTCTTTCAGCCGGCCGATGACCGTGTCGTTGTACGCGCGGCCCGGACCCTTCACCCGTGCGCTCGTCGTGAATACGCGCGGCACGAACAGCTCTGCGGGACGATCGGTGCCGACCGGGTAGCTGAAGGTGCGCGGCATGACGCCGACGATCTCGTACGGCTGATCACTCAGATCGATCGTCTTCCCGACGGCGTCGGATGAGCCGCCGAAGCGGCCCTGCCAGAAACCATAGCTCAGGATGACGACACGACCGGCCCCCTCCGCTTCGTCCTTGTTGGTGAACGTTCGTCCGAGCATCGGTGCTACACGGAGGACGGGAAAAAACTCCCACGTCACCCGCTGCGCATCAGCATCCGCTGGCTCGCCGCCTTGCGCCTTCAGCTGGAATCTCGCGCTCCCGATCAAGGCAATCGCCTGGAATGGCCGCTGCAGCGACCGCCAGTCGAGAAACGTTTGGGGTGTTATCTTGCCTTCGCCGAACGTCGTCGCGCGCTGCGTGTCTTTCTGGTAAAGCGCCACGAGCCGGTCGTGCTCGTCAAACGGCAGCGCGCGAAGGACGGCGGCGTCCACGACGGAGAAGATTGTCGTCGCGGCCCCGATGCCGAGCGCCAGCACGACGATCGCGATCGCCGTGAATCCTGGCGTGGACCGGAGCGATCGAATCGCGCCTGTCAGGTCTTCTCGCATGTCGCCTCCCTGGCCAT
>JBOGIZ010000337.1:0-3947 GCA_050747805.1 Vicinamibacterales bacterium
GACTTGCACCGGCTGCATTGACTGACCTTTCACGGCGCACTCTCAATCGTCGTTGGCACGCCGCAACTGCGACGCCGAGACCGGTCAGTAGCGCCGGCGGTGTGATCGTGCCAATCGAATTGAGAACGCAGCAGGCCGTACGGCCGCTCCAAAGACTCCCGTTCTGCTACATCTGGGGGCAACCATTTCAAAATGGCGACGCGCAGAATCGCGATCACGTCCCGCCACCGAGGTTCTCATTCCCGATCGCAATTTCCCGCTGATCCTTCCGACGCATTACAACTGCAATCACAATCGCCACCTGGAAGATCAAACCATCGGGCAGCTTGTCGGAATCTTGCGCGAAAGGGCCCCAAATCCCGAGCATCTGCGCATGCAGTTGATCGCGGGCATCGCACCGGATGGAGGTCCATTCGTCGCCGCAGCCGGCTTCGATCTCCGCGCCATCATCAAACGGTGGGTGTTCGGATTTCATGCTGCGCTGTATCGGGAGTTCCTGACTGCGGGCCAATCGTTCATGACCTTCCCGCCGCTCGCTGAAGGAAACACGGACAGTCTTCAGATCCAGCCGGTTCCAGAAATCATACCGGAGGTGGTGCGGGTGATTCGGTTTAACCGCTCGCTTGGAAAAGTGGATCGCCTTCTGACTCGCAACGGAAAGTGCCTGTACGAATGCGTCTGGATCGAATCAGACGCACCCAGAACGTGGTTTTGCGCCTATGCGCTCGATCTGTATGGTTGGGTTCACCTGGGAGACATCGACCGCTTCGGCCGGCGGGGCTGCGTCGGCGCTTATCTCAAAGCTAATGGAACCGTGCCTGACGAGGCCGTCAGGGGCGACAGGCACCCTGACGATTACCAGCCAGATGACCTCCTAGATCCCTTCCCGCCAAATCAGTGAGTCGACGATTCACAGTGAAAGGCAGCTTCGAAATCCGGTCGGCTCTGGTTGGATGGGTGATGTTCCGTCCACCCGCCGCAGCGTTTACGAACGACGCCCGCTCTCGTCTCTCATTCACACCGGATCGCATGCAGTGGATCGATGTGCGCCGCGCGCCGCGCAGGCACGTACCCCGCGAACAAACCGGCCGCTATGAGAACGGTCACGGACACCGCAATCGCCGCGGGATCGTGTGGAGCAACCCCGTACAGGAATGTCCTGAGATACATCGATCCTGCGAGGACGAGCGGAATTCCGGCGGCGAGGCCGGCTACGGCCAGCACGCATACGTCTCGCAGAATCATCCAGACGATGCGGCCGGCCGAGGCGCCGAGCGCCGTCCGGAGCCCGATCTCCGTCGTGCGGCGCGACACGTTGAACGCCACCGTGCCGTACAGGCCGACACACGCGATCACCAGGGCGAGCAGTGCGAATGTCGAACAGAGCTTCGCCAGCGTGATCTCGGTGCTGATGGCCTGATCGATATACTCCCCCTGCGTCATCATGTCGTAGACGGCGAGGCGTGAATCGGCCTCGCGGACGATCGCGCGCACCGGCCCGGCGAGATCCAGCGGATCGCCCGACGTGCGGATCTCGTAGGTCATCTGGCGCGGAGCGCGCGCGCCCTGCAGGTACGGGAAGTACACCGCGGAGCGACCCTGCTCTTTCAAAAAGAACGTCAGCGCGTTCTCGCACACGCCGACGATTTCGTACCGGTCCTTTCCGAGCGTCAGAACGCGGCCGATGGGATTCGCGACGCCGAATCCGGCCGCGAACCGGCGGTTCACGATGACCATCGGGGGCGCCCTCGGGCCATCCCGGCTTGTGAATTCCCGACCGGCAACGATGGGAATCTCCATCGTCTTAAAGAAATCCGGACCGACCCAGGCGAGGACCGCGTGCGCCGGTGTTGTCGAGGGAGTGACGCCCGCGATCCCAGCCAGGGCCGACGAGCCGCCGCCCATCTGGAGAGCCGATTCGGAAAGACCGACGTCTCGCACGCCCGGAAGCTGGTGCAGCCGCGCCCGAAGGCCTTCGAACAGCCGGAGGGCCGCGGCGCCCTCGTAGCCGATCGTGTACGGCCGAATCGTGAACAGCAATACGCGCTCGCGATTGAACCCGAGCGGGATGTCGTGCAGCGACGCCATCGTGCGATCGAACAGGCCGGCGCCCACGAGCAGCAGCAGCGACAACGCCATCTGCGTCACCACAAGAATCGCCCCGATGCCCATGTGGCGCGACGGCCGAGGCGTATCGCGCGCGCCGGCGTTCTTCAGGGCGGGCGCGAGATCGACGCGCGTGGCCTGGAACGCCGGCGCCAGGCCGAACAGCAGTCCGGTGAGCACGGACAAGACCGTCGTCACCGTGAGCACACGCCAGTCCAACTCCGCGTGCAGCGTGAAATTCTCACGGCCGTTCGCGAGGAGTGCCGTCAGCACGCGGATGCCCCACCACGCGAGCCCGACGCCGAGCACGCCGCCGATGCCGGAGAGCAGGACGCTTTCTGTCAGCAGCTGCCGAATCACCCGCCAGCGGCTGGCGCCGACGCTGAGCCTGATGGCAATTTCACGCCGTCGCGCGGCGCTGCGCGCCAGCAGCAGGTTGGCGATGTTGGCGCACGCAATGAACAGAATCAGTCCGACCATCGCCATCAGGACATAAATCGGCCGCGCGTACTTGCGCCGCAGGCTGTCCAGACCGGTCGCGCCCTCCTCGAGCCTGAGCCGCGGCAGATCTTGGCGTTCCTTCGCGGTCGTGGCTGTCGCTGCGACGTACTGGGAAAACACGGGCGCGAGCCGAGCCTGCGCCTCTGCCTGCGTCACGCCGGGCTTGAGCCGGCCCATCAGCTCCATCCAGTAATAGTGATCGTCGGCCTTGGCCGCGCCGAAGGTCTCGGAGGCGTGAAGTGGAAGATAGACGTCCGGGATCGCGCCTGGTTCGGCTCCGAAGAAACCGGCCGGCGCGACGCCGATCACGAGCACCGGACGATCGTCGACGCGGATGGTCTGCCCGACGGCCGCGTGCGCGTCACCGAAGGACCGCGCGCCGAATCGCTGGCTGACGACGGCGACGGCAGCAGCCGCCGGATCGTCGTCGGCAGGCTGGATCAGCCGTCCGGCCGCGGGCGCGACGCCCATCCCCTGAAAATACTGGCCTGAGACGTACACGCCGAGCAGCGCGTCAGTGTTGTTGCCGGCCGTCACGTTCAAGAGGCCATTGAAGTACCCAAAGGCGTCGACTAGGACGTCGTACTGATCCTGAAAGCGCTTCAGAGCGAGGTATGGGAAACTGCTGCTGACGGTGCCGGCTTCAGGGCTGGACCACGACCCTTCCGTCGACCACGCAATGACCGACGCGAGGGTATATCCCTTGGCGTGCCACTTCATGATGACGAGGGCATCCGGGTCGGCCACCGGCAGCGGCCGGAGGAGCACGGAATCGAGAAAACTGTAGATGGCGGTGTTGGCGCCGATGCCGAGCGCGAGCGACGCGACCGCGAGCACGGCGAAGAGGGTGTCGCGCCGCATTGATCGAAGCCCGTACCGCAGGTCCTGCGCCAGACGCTCGAGCGACAGCCAGCTCATCTCCCCGCGTGCGTCCTCGGCAGCGAGGGCGAGGTTGCCGAGCTGCCCGCGTCCGGCGATGGCCTCGAGGGACTCGAGCTCCTCGCGCATGTCGCGCTCCGCCGCGCGCCGGACCGACGGGATCAGCAGCCTCAATTTCTTCCAGACGGTCATGATTGACCCTCCGGCTCCGGCCGCATGACGCGCGCGACCGCGGCGGCGAAGCTGCGCCACTCGGAGTGCTCCTGCTTCAGCCGCTTCCGACCGGCCGCAGTCAGCCGGTAGAACTTCGCGCGCCGGTTCAGCTCCGAGCGCTCCCACTTCGACTCGATCCAGCCTTTCATTTCCAGGCGCTTGAGCGCAGGATACAGCGACCCGAATTCGATGTTGAGTGTCGCGGTCGATCGGTCGGCGATGGCTTTGGCGATGCCGTACACGTGGAG
>JBOGIZ010000338.1:0-1956 GCA_050747805.1 Vicinamibacterales bacterium
CAGCAACAGGGACGCGACGACCTCGGGCGCCTTCGCGAGCAGGTCGTCGATCCGCGCCGCATCCTTTCCGCCTGCCTCGGCGAAGTCGGGACGTCCGCCGCCGCCGCCGCCGACGATCGGTGCGAGCGCCTTCACAAGAAGTCCTGCCTGGACGCGCGCGGTCAGGTCCTTCGTGACCGATACGACGAGCGAGACCTTCCCGTCGTTTTCCGAGGCGATGACGACGATGCCGCTGCCCAGACGGTCGCGAAGGGAGTCGGACAACCCGCGGAGGGCGCTTTTCTCGAGCCCGCTGACGCGCCGCGCGATGAGCTTCACGCCCTTCACCTCGCGCACGTCATCTTGCGCAGTTCCCGGCGATCCGCCGCCGAGCGCGGCCTTGAGCTTCAGTTGCTCGACTTCGCGCGTGAGCCGCTTCACGTCCGCCTGCAGGCGCTGAACGGCCTCGATGCTCTGATCCGCGGTCGTGTTGAGCGCCGATAGTACGTGCGCGAGCGAATCGCGGTGCTGCTGATACCACTGGACCGCCCCGGCGCCGGTCAGCGCTTCGATGCGGCGGACGCCCGCGGCAACGCCGCTTTCCTGCGTGACGACGAAGAAGCCGATGTCGCCCGTCGCGCCGACGTGCGTGCCGCCGCACAGCTCCATGCTGAATCCGGCCACCGACACGACGCGCACGCGATCGCCGTATTTCTCGCCGAAGAGCGCCATCGCGCCACTGGCCATGGCTTCGTCGGTCGAGCGGACCTCCGTCTGCACCGGCGTGTTGCGGTAGATCTGCTCGTTGACGATGCGCTCGACGCGATCGATGTCGTCGCGCGTGAGCGCGGAGAAGTGGACGAAATCGAACCTGAGCCGATCCGGCGCGACGAGCGAGCCCGCCTGCTTCACGTGCGCGCCGAGCACCTGCCTCAACGCCGCGTGCAGGAGGTGCGTTGCCGTGTGATGGCGCCGGGTCGCGTCGCGCGTGTCGTCATCCACCGCGGCGGTGACGATGTCGCGCGGAGCGAACGCGCCGCGTTCGACGTTTACCCGGTGGGCGCGCGGGCCGCCAGGACCCAGCCGCACAAGCCCGGTGACGCGCGCCGCGCCGGCCGTCGCCTCATTCGTGATCGTGCCGCTGTCGGAGACCTGACCGCCCGATTCCAGATAGAACGGCGAACGCCCGAGCACGATGAAACCATGGTCGCCTTGACGCAGCACATCCGTCTGGCGCCGCTCGGCGTCGAAGGTCGCGAGCACGGGCACGCCGGCGACGGACGTTTGTGTGTACCCTTCGAAGGCATCGCCTGCCGACCACAACGACTGGCGCCCCTCCTCCGATGTGTACTGGAACTCGGCACCCTTTTTCGTCTCGAACGCGCTGGCTCCTCTCGCGCGTTCGCGCTGGCCCTCCATCGCGTGTTCGTATCCGGCGCGATCGATGGCAATCCCGCGCTGGCTGGCCAGGTCTTCCATGAAATCGAGCGGCACGCCGAGCGAATCGTAGAGACGGAACGCTTCCTCGCCTGGCAGCACATTCGATCCGCCAGCGGCGCGGTCGAGCGCCTCTTCGAGACGGGGAAGTCCTGCTGTGAGCACCGCGTCGAAGCGGTCCTCTTCGCTGCGGATGACCCGGACGATCGCGTCGCGATTGTTCGCCAGCTCCGGGTACGCGCCCCCCATCTCGCCGACGAGGACGTCAACCAAGCCGTGCAAGAACGGCTCGGTCAGTCCAAGCTTCTTGCCGTGCCGCATCGCGCGGCGCATGATCTTGCGCAGCACGTAGCCGCGCCATTCGTTCGAGGGCACGACACCGTCGGCGATGAGGAACGTCATCGCGCGCAGGTGATCGGCGACGACGCGCATGGAGACGTCTGACGGATCGTCGAGCGTGGCGCGATAGGGTCGCCCCGCGCGCGACGCGATCGGCATTCGCGTGGGCCGGCCGTACTCGGGCGCGCCGGGTCCGGTGGA
>JBOGIZ010000339.1:0-4353 GCA_050747805.1 Vicinamibacterales bacterium
GTCTGCGACAGCGTAAGGCCGGGGCGCCGTGGGTCAAGGTCGATCGGACGACCCGAGCGTCTGCAAAACCAAACCGGCAGCACTTGCGTCAGAATACGCCGGGAGGTATCGATGCTGAAGTACTCGATTCGGGCCCTCGTGCGCCAGCGGTCATTCGCTGCGGCCGCCATCGGCACGCTCGCGCTCGGCATCGCCGCGCCGACAGCGCTGTTCAGCACGGTCAATGCGGCGCTCCTCAAACCGCTGCCGTATTCCCGCCCGGACGACATCTATACGGTGCGCACCTACATGACCAACGGCCGCTTCACCATCGGCCTGATGGCCAGCGAAGAGATGACGACGCTCGAGCGCCAGTCGCCGCTGGTTCAGACGATCGCGATGGCCGAGCCCGTGCAAGGGGCCAGCGTGACGACGGGCGGCGACACGCGGCAGGTTTCCGCGTACGGTGTATCGGGCAGTTTTTTTGATCTGTTCGGACTGCCGATGGCGCTGGGCCGGCCCGTCGCCCCCTCCGACGCAGTCCGGGGCGCGCCGCCTGTCGTCGTGCTCTCGCATGCGCTGTGGGAGAGCGCCTACGGCGCGCGCCCCGACATCATCGGTTCGGTCGTCACGTTCATGGATCTTCCGCTCCGCGTGATCGGCGTCGCGCGTCCCGGCTTCGCCGTACCCGAAGGCACCGATCTCTGGATCAGCGACTTCATTCCCGACGGCATCGGTCATGAGTACGCGGGATACCTCCGCCTGAAACCCGGAGCGACGCTCGAGGCGCTGCAGCCGGCGATGACGGGGGCGATGGCCTCGCTCGGACCGAAGTATCCCGACATGGAGATAAACCGCGCCTACCGCGTGACGCCTCTGCTCACTGCGACGGTCGGCGACCTCGGTCCGATTCTGATCATCCTGCTCGCCGCGACCGCGCTCCTGCTCGTGCTGGCGGCGGCGAACGTGACGAATCTGATGCTCGCGCGCGGCGCGGCGCGCACGCGCGAGGTGGCAGTGCGCGCAGCGCTCGGCGCTGGCCGCGCGCGCATCCTCGCGCAGTTTGTCGCCGAATCGCTGATCCTCGCGATCGTCGGTGGAGTTGTCGGTATCGTGGCCGCGTTTGTGGGTGTGCGCGCACTCCTGCGGCTCGGCGGTGCGCACCTGCCGCGGCTCGACACGCTCTCGTTCGACGGTCGAGTCCTCGCCTTTGCCGCGGCGGTGATGATCGTCACAGGCGTGCTCGTCGGTCTCGTGCCCGCGCTGCGCATGGCCGACGCCGACATTTCGCTGCTGATGAACGAATCGGGACGCGGCGTCCGCGGCTCGCGCCGCACACGCCGGCTGCTCGCGATCTTCATCGCGGCGGAACTCGCGGTATCGGTCGTCGTCGTCGCAGGCGCATCGCGGCTCGTGGCCAGCTACGAGCATCTGGCTCACGTCGATCCAGGCTTCGTCGCCGCCGGCCGCCTCGTGTTCGACGTCACACTGCCGCGG
The DNA here is from genome assembly GCA_050747805.1 of Vicinamibacterales bacterium. Lineage (GTDB taxonomy): Bacteria > Acidobacteriota > Vicinamibacteria > Vicinamibacterales > 2-12-FULL-66-21 > JAICSD01. Next base: position 1,477 of record JBOGIZ010000339.1, read on the forward strand.
CATCCCGGTCCGTTCGCCGAGAGTCAGCAGCGCCTGACGAACTGGTGGCAGCAGACCGCCGAACGTTTGCGCGACGCAGGAGCGACAGAGGTCGCCGCGGCGTCGTCGATTCCGCTCGAGCACGAGTGGGACTCGACGACGTTCACCGACATCGTCGGCAGGCAGGACACCACGTCGCCGAATCGTCCGAACGGGAGGCGCCGGGTGGTCACGCCGGAGTTCTTTTCGACGATGGGCGTGCGGCTGCTTGCGGGCCGTGCATTCACGGACGCGGATCGCTGGCAATCCCAGCCCGTCGTGATCGTGAGCGAAACCTGGGTCCGCAAATTCCTGGGCGACGGCGATCCGCTGCGCGCGGAGATCCAGGGCGTGCGCTTCCACATGGAGAACGGCAAGCCCGTGCCCGACAACGCTCCGATCGTCGGCGTCGTCGCGGACGTGAAGTATTCAACATTGGCCGACGCCCCTGAGCCCGTCATCTACCTGCCGATGGCGCAGACGTATGTTATGCAGCGCGCCTCGATCGTCGTGACGACCGCGGACGGCGCACCGGAGAAACATGCGGCCGACTTCCGCCGCGCGCTGCTGGAGGTCGAACCGCGCCTGGCGATCGAGAGCACGACGCTGTCGTCGGTCGTGTCGCGCTCGATCGAGCGGCAACGCCTGGGTATGTGGCTGATGTCTGCCTTCGGCGTCGCGGCGCTGCTGCTGGCGACGGTAGGCGTGTTCGGCGTGATTGCCTACAGTGTCTCGCAGCGCACAGGCGAGATGGCCATACGCCAGGCGCTGGGCGCCACGCGCGCGCAGGTCGTATGGGCGATCGTGCGCGACGGCGGCCTTGTGGCGCTTCCCGGCTTGCTCGCCGGCGTGACGATCGCCTGGTGGACAGGACATCTGATAGGCGGGTACGTGTACGAGGTGTCGGCGGCCGACCCCGTCGTGCTGGCGGCGGGCACGCTGAGCGTCGCGCTGGTCGCCTTGGGGGCGATGATCCTGCCGGCGCGCCGCGCGGCCCAGCTCGAGCCGGCGCGCGCCCTCAGGCTGGAGTAGGTATTATCGGCGCGTGCAGATTCGCCGCGCGACCGCGGACGATGCGGATGCGCTGACCGACCTCGCGCACCGCGCGAAGGCCCACTGGAAGTATCCGCGCCGGTGGATGCGCGAGTGGGACGCCCAGTTGACGATCACGCCGGGCTATCTCGGGGTGCATCACGCCTGGGTCGCCGAACACGACGGCGTCCTCGTCGGCATGTGCGCGCTCGAGGACCGCGGCGACAAATGGGGGCTCGAGCACGTATGGGTCGATCCGCCGGTGCACCATCGCGGCATCGGGAGCGCGCTCGTTCGCCACGCTCTGGCCGAAGCGCACCGCAGCCGTCCCGGCATCGTCGAACTGATGTCCGACCCGTTCGCGGTCGGATTCTACGAGCGCCTCGGGGCGCGCCACGCGGGCGATGTGCCGTCGCCCATGCCTGGCGCGCGGGACAGGACGCTGCCGAAATACGAATTCGTGCCGTGATCGACGCGATTGCCCGCTGCTGCCGTTCGCGGCGCGCGCGCACGATCGCCGCCGCGCTGCTTGGGCTGACGATGCACGCAGGGCGGGCGTACGCCGACCGTACTGGATCCGCGTCGACACGCCGAACTTTCTGATCGTTGGTGCCGACAGCGAGCGACGCCTGGCCGACGTCGGCGCGCAGTTCGAAGCCTTCCGTGAGGCGCCCTCGAGCGCTGACGCCGACTGAGCTCAGAGCTCATTCTTCGAAAGTGGACAGTAGTTTGGGCTCCGAGCCGGTTCTGGCTGCCTGAACGTCCGCTCGGTCTGACTGCGCGGACCTGTGCGCGGACCTGAGCTCAGAGCTCATTCTCACAAAGTGGACGGCGGCTTGGGCTCAGAGCTCGAACTGGCTCGAGTCGCGACGTCCAGGTTCAGTGCCCCAAAATGCGCGGCGATTAATCGAGCGCCCGCTCGGGCGGCGGCGCGGACGCATGAAAGTCTCGATAGAAACGTTCGGGATATGAGGCGACCAGCTGGGCGACCCGGCGCTCGTCGCTCGACCGGACGATCAGACCCGCGTGATGGCGCTTGTTGACCCGGTAGACGATTTCGGGGTCGTTGTACGCGCTCGTATCGGGATGTTCCTGCCGCGCCAGCGAGAGCACGATGCCTGCGTAATCTCCGCGCGACGGCGGGGGTTCGTACGCGGCGTCTTCGGCCGCGATTTCGATCTGCGCCCATTCGCGCCAGAAGTTGATGCCCGTCGCCGCTTCGATCACGTCGACGATGTACGCGCCGCCCACGCGCGCCGACGTTTCCAGAAAGTACAGCCGTCCATCGGCGGCGCGGATGAACTCCGTGTGGGAGACGCCGCGCGCGAGGCCGAACGAGTGCAGGATCGTCGCATTCAGACCCTTCAGCGCCTGTGCGATCTCTCCGCCGTCGTCGAGCGTGCGGGTGACGAAAATGCCGCCCTCGTGAGCGACCGCCATCGGCGGCATGCCGTAGTGGCTTGCGAGGGCGAACGCGATGCGTCCATCGAAGACGAGCGAATCGACGTGGTAGACGTCGCCGGGAACAAACTGCTCGAGCAGATATTCGGCCTGCGCATCCCCAAGCGCGTCGACGATCGCCCAGAGCTCGTCCGCCGACGCGATCTTCCGGATGCCAATCGCGGCGGCTTGCGCGCGCGGTTTGAGCACCCACGGTGGGGCGACGCGCGTCGTCCAGTCGCGGACCGCCCGGTGGTTCAGGACGTGCACGAAATCGGGGCAGGGAATGCCGGCGGCGCGCGCGCGCGTCCGCATGGCCAGCTTGTCGCGAAAGGCGCGGCCCGTCGTTTCCCCCATGCCTGGCACGTGCAGGTACTCGCGCAGCAT
>JBOGIZ010000340.1:0-3981 GCA_050747805.1 Vicinamibacterales bacterium
GGATCAGGATCGGTCTCTTTGGGATCGCGATCAGATCGCGGAAGGCGCGGCGCTCGTCGAGCGGGCGCTCGCGGCCTCCGCCGGCGTCTATTCGCTTCAGGCGGCCATCGCCGCGCTTCACGCACAGGCGTCCACGCCCGAGGCAACGGACTGGAGTGAAATCGTCGCGCTCTACGATCTCCTCCTGGCGGTGACCGCGTCGCCGGTGGTCGAGCTGAACCGCGCCGTGGCCGTCGCGATGGCGCAGGGGCCGGAGGCGGGCCTGCGGCTCGTGGACGACATTCTTGCGCGAGGGGATCTGGCGGACTATCGGCTTGCGCACGCCACGCGGGCCGACTTCTGCCGCCGGCTGGGACGCGCCGAGGAGGCGCGCGCCTCGTACGCGCAGGCGCTGACACTCACGCAACAGGAGCCGGAGCGCCGCTTTCTGGAGCGGCGGCTCGCCGAATTGTCGAAATAGGGGCGCGGCGCTCGACTATCGATGTGACGTCATTTGGAGGGCGAATGAAGTACCTCTGCCTGGTCTACCTCGAGAAGGACAAGCTGCACGCGGTGCCCGACCGCGAATGCGCCGGCTGCGGCACGAGTTTGCGCGAGCGCGGGGCGCTCATCGCCGCCGAAGCGCTGCAGCCGGTCGAGACGGCAACAACCTTGCGGGTTCGGCACGGCAAACTGTCGATCACCGACGGCCCATTCGCCGAGACGAAGGAGCAGCTCGCTGGCTTCTACCTGCTCGACGCCCGCGACCTCAACGACGCCATCCAGCTCGCCAGCAGGATTCCGCCCGCGCGCGAGGGCAGCGTGGAAATACGGCCCGTCCGCGAGCTCGAGGTCTGAGGGTCAGGGCTTCCTCAGAGCGCTACCGGATCTGGAACCAGTTGAAGTTCCCGGTCATGCCGGTCGCCGCGCCATTGGTGTCGAGCACCAGTTTGAATACGTGCGTTCCGGCCGTGAGCGACACGCCTGTTTTCGTGATCGTCGTGAACGAGTTCCAGCTTCCGGTGTTCGGGACGGTCATCTCGCCCGTCACGTTCACGCCGTCCACTTCGATATGGAACGTGCCGCCGGCACCCGAGGAGCAGACACGGGCATCGAGCGAGTACGTCCCGGCTGCGCCGACGCTGACCGTGTAGTTGAGCCACTCTCCCGCGACCGCAGACTTCACTTTGTACCCGCCGCCGGTGTCGTTTGCCACCTGCAAATCGACGTCGTCGCTGCGGTACACGCCGCCGGCGTTTCCCGGCGTGGTGTCGTGATACGCGACGCCTTCCCCGCCCTTGTCGTAATTCTCCGCCTCGATCCGTCCCGGCAGGGCGATCGGCGTCCCGGTATACGGGGTCGATCCGCCCGACGCTGAGAACGCCAGCCAGTTGATGTCTGCTGCGGTGCCGCCCGATCCGTTCGCATCGATTACCAGCGTCACGACGTGCGTTCCCGCTGGCAGCGCCACACCGCTCTTCGCCACCGTCTGCCACGTATCCCAGCCGCCCGTGTTCGGCAGCGCGATCGGTCCCGTCGCGTCGGTCCCATCCACGGCGACGTGCACCGTCCCGCCCGGACCGCTGGATGCCATGCGAATCTGCAGCGCATACGTGCCGGCGCTCGCGACGTTCACCGAGTAGTTGAGCCACTCGCCTGCGCGCACCGATTTCAGGTTGTAGCTGCCGCTGCTGTCTGTCGTCACGCGGATGTCCACGTCGTCGCTTCGATACGCGCCGCCGCTGTTGCCGCTCGTCGTATCCGCATACGCGACGCCTTCGCCGCCCTTGTCGTAGTTCTCCGCCTCGATCCGTCCCGGCAGAGAAATCGGCGTCCCGGTATACGGCGTCGAACCGCCAGACGTCGCCGCGAACGCGAGCCAGTTGATGTCCGCCGCCGTGCCGCCCGATCCGTTCGCGTCGATCACCAGCGTCACGACGTGCGTTCCCGCGGGCAGCGTCACGCCGCTCTTCGTCACCGTCTGCCACGTATCCCAGCCGCCCGTGTTCGGCAGCGCGATCGGTCCCGTCACGTCCGTTCCATCCACCGCGACGTGCACCGTCCCACCGGAACCGCTCGACGCCATGCGAGTCTGCAGCGCATACGTGCCGGCGCTCGCGACGTTCACGGTGTAGTTCAGCCACTCGCCCGCGCGCACGGACTTCAAGTTGTAGCTGCCGCTGGTATCGGTTGTCACGCGGATGTCCACGTCGTCGCTTCGATACGCGCCGCCGCTGTTGCCGCTCGTCGTATCCGCATACGCGACGCCTTCGCCGCCCTTGTCGTAGTTCTCCGCCTCGATCCGTCCCGGCAGCGCGATCGGCGTCCCGGTATACGGCGTCGAGCTGGAGCCCCCACCGGTCGTCGTCCCGCCGCCCGACGACGACTGCGCCGCGTTCAATGTCGTGAAGTTCACGCCGATGTCGGTGCCGTCGGTCGCGCCGCCGGCGAATTGACTGCCGGACACGAGACGGTAGTCGCCTGCCGATGGGCTGACGAAATTCGCGAGCCAGGCTGCGATCGTCGGATAGAGATTATCCGCGGGATACAGCGGCGCGGGTGCGCCGCCGAGCGCGTTGCGCTCAAAGATGCCACCAGGCGCGTAGGTCGCGAGGGTCAGATTGCCCTGCTGCGAGTTGCTTCCGAAAATTCCATACTCGTTGTCGCGCATCAGATTGTTGGTGATCACGACTCCGATTGCCGCAGTAATCGGGGGCGATGTCGCCGGATAGAACGAGATCGTGTCGTCGCCATTGCTGTCGATCGTGTTGTGGTCGAACGTAATGTCGCGCGATCCACCGGAGATGATGCCAACCCAGCCGTTGGCGTGCTCCGTGCTCGTACCATACGCGGTGCTTACGTCGTACATCAGGTTGTTCTTGAACACGATCGTGTTCGTCTGCTGGCTCGTCGCGAGATAGTCATAGCCGAGGATGTTGAAGACGGCGGCGACGTGCCTGATCACGTTGTTCTGGACGGTGATGTTCTGCACGACGGACCATGGCGCGCCGCCCTCCTGATTTCGTGGCGTGAGCACGATCGCGTACCCCACTTGACCGGCGGCCCAGTTGTCTTCGATGACGTTGCCGTCAATGAGCACGGTGTCGGCATTCTTGAGCTCGATCAAATTCTTCACGTCCCACGACTGCGACATCCATGCGAGCGGCTTCGAAATGAGATTCTGGCGGATCGTGATGTTCGAAGGAACGAGGTTCGCGATCAACGGATCGTCGCCGCCGAACACGATGTTCTCTCCCGACGCCTCGATGTAATTGTTTTGGATCAGGTACGGTCCGGGCCCCGTCCATCCGGCGATCGCCTGCGTGTCCTGGCCGACCTGCTTGAAATCTGACAGATACGAATTGACGATCTGCGCATCGCCGCTGTTGAGGGCCACGCCGCGGCGCTGACCGTACGAGGCGTCGCCGTGAAGGTAACAGCGATCGATGACAAGGTGCTGCGGCACCTGAGAAAGGGACGTTTGCGAGTCGGTGCCGAACTCGATCAGATTCGCGCTCGAATTCGAGACCGAGGGATAAATCTCGAGAAACATCAACTTCCAATACGTCGCGGCCCCGACCGTCTTGAACGCGGCACCGTTCTGTGTCGACCGGACCTTCGCCAGCAGCGACGCATACGACGGATCCATCCTCGTGCCGGCGGCCGGAAACGACGAGTCGGGCGCCGCCGATCTGATGGTGATGTACGCGCTGCCGCCCTTGACGGGCAGCGTGAAGTTTCCAGTGAAGGTCGCGCCAGCGGCGAGCAGGATCGTGTCGCCCGGCTGCGCCGCGTTGATCGCGGCTTGAAGGTCACCGCCTGCGGCGACCGTGATGGTCGCGGCCCATGCCGGCGACGTGAACACACCAAGGATTAGGCAAAGGAACAGCGCTCTGGTTTTCATCATGTATGAACAGGAATTGGGGGTCGGCCGGCGACGAGGCAAAGCCGCCGCCACCCGCCGCGCTGCCGAAATCCGGAGTGTTTTGGTGAGCTCAGGAC
>JBOGIZ010000341.1:0-4850 GCA_050747805.1 Vicinamibacterales bacterium
CCCTCGGATATTACAGATCTCTCAGCGCGACGTTGGGATCGACGCGCGAGGCGCGCGCGGCGGGGAGGTACGAGGCCAGGAAGCCCGCAATCGCGAATGGGATCGGCAGCAGTAACAGCGGCAGAGGATCGACGGCTGCCACGTCGGTGACGACCCACGCGCGGACCGCGATGCGGGCGGCCACTCCGATAGTGAGGCCGAGCACAAGTCCTTTCACGACGGGCCGGAGTCCGTCCCGAAGAACGAGCCGAAAGATATCCGCGCGGCCCGCGCCGATTGCCAGCCGAATGCCAACCTCGCGCGTGCGCTTGTTGACGACATGCGACAGCACGCCGAACAAGCCCGCCATCGACAGGACGAGCGCGAGTATGCCGAGCACGGCGGTCATCGCGATGATGATGCGCAGCACGAGAAGCGGCCCATCGAAAAGCATGCGGCCCGTCCCCGCAACCATGATGGCGAGATCCGGGTCCACGCGCTGCACGCTCGACCGGAACTGCGCGACGCCGAGCGCCGGTGTCTCGGCGCGCGCCACGAACGTGATCGGCGCGTACTTTTGATAGCGCTGTGCGAACGGCACGAAGATCGTCTCGTCCGGCTTCTCGTCTGAAAACAACGGCCGCTCGTCGTTGCAGACGCCGACGACAAGCACCGCGCTGGCCGTCGTCGATCTGCTGGCGCGCCCGTTGACGCTCGTCCCCAGATATACCGTCCGTCCGATCACGTCCGTCGCATGAAAGAGTTGCCGTGCGGACGCTTCGTTCAGAATCGCCACCAACGGCGCACCGGCATCGTCTTGATCCGTGAACCCGCGTCCCTTCAAGACGCGCATCCCGACGGTGGAGAAAAACGCGGGCGAGGCGGCGATGATTCGGATCGACGCGGCGTGCTGCGGATCGGCGACCCGTTCGTCGACGCTCACGGGCACTGTTTCTCGTGCGCCGATCCTCCATCCAAAGGGCAGACCATTCGACGCCGCCACGCTCCGAACGCCGGCCTGCGCGCGGGTGGTGTCGAGGATCGCGGCCGTGAGCGCGCGCATCTGCGCTTCGTTCTTGCCGTTCAATCTGAAGTCCACTTCCGCGAGCGCGAGATCGCCGTGCTCGGTGCGGACCATGACTCCGTGACCCAAGCCAGCGATGACCTTGACCGCGAGCAGCGCGACGAGCAGCAGCGCGGCCGATCCGCAGACCTGCCACGCGATGATGTTTTGATGGAGGCGCCATTTTGCCGGAGTGGCGCCCAGGCCCGCTCCAATCGCGGAGCGAACGTCGGAACGCGTCGACTGGAGAGCCGGCCACAAGCCGAACACCAGCGCCGCGAGGGCCATGCCGCCGAGACCTGCGCTGAATACCGAGGGATCGATCTCGGGAAAGTGAATCGAGACACCTGGCGCGAACGACAGATCGACAGCCCAATACTGGACGGACCCGATCGCCACGACGGCGCCGACGACCCCGCCGACGCCGACGATGAAGAGACTCTCGATCAGCTGCTCTCGTACCAGCCGCCAGCGGCTCGCGCCCAGCGCATACCGGACGGCGGTCTCCTGGGCTCGCGCGGTCCCTTTCGCGAGCGACAGATTCGCGAGATTCGTGCAGGCGATCAGGAGGACGGCTCCGATGCCCGCGAGAATCATCAACGTAATCGAGTCGCGCGGGTCGTTGTCGGGGGGCGCCGCGGCGTCTGTCACCAGCCTCCACTGCCGGCGCGACCGCTGCGGATACGTCGCCTGGAGACGCTCTCCGATGAGCGCGACTTCAGCGCTCGCCCGTCCAAACGCACCGGGTTGTCGAAGCCGGCCCCACACGGCGAACCAGGGGCTTCCCCGCTGCTCGAGCAACGCGCGGGTGGCGCCAAACGCGTCGGAATCGCCAGGCAAAGTGGTCGCCGGGAACCAGAGCGACTCGGCGAAGAAACTCTGCAACCCGTGAAAGGCGCCCTCGACAACACCGACGACTTCGAACGGCTCGCCGCCGACTTTGATGACGCGCCCGACAGCCGCCGGATCGGCGTGCAGGCTCGTCCTCCAGAACGCCTCCGACACGACGACCACGCGCGCCCCGACGGCTTCGTCGGCGTCGGTGAGCAGCCGCCCGAAGCGTGGACGGACGCCGACAACAGTGAAGTACTCGCCCGAGACGGCCCCTGCGTCGACCGTCCGCGATCCGGTGCCGGCGCCGATCGCGGTCGTGACGGTGATCGAAGCCGCGACGGCACGAAAGCTCGTCTGCTGCGTGCGGAGATCCTCGAAGTCGAGCCACGACGCCGCCTGAGAGAGCCGCCCGTTGCGGAGACCCATGAGGGTCTCGGCGTGAGGCACTCCAAGAGGCCGCCATAACAACGTGCGCACGCCCGAATACACCACTGTTGTCACGCCGATTCCGAGCGCGAGGGACACGACCGCGAACAGCGCAAACCCCGGCGATCCACGCAGTGTCCGCAGCGCGAGCGTGACGTCTTTCAGCAGCCCAGCCATTGCCACAATCTTAGACCCCAGTGCAGCCATCGTTCGATCAGAATCCCTCGAATCTGCCGCGCCGCGCTCTCCTCGCCCCGCGCTGCACCCTCTGCTCCTCTGCGATCTCCCCGCACGCCGCACCCCGCACTCCCCGTCTGCGCTCTCCCCGCACCCCGCACCCCGCACTCCGCTCCCCGCACCCCGCGCTCCGCACGCCGCCCGCCCGAGCGGTATAATTCCACCATCCCATGAAACCGCTGAAGGTCCTCGCGATCGCGATCGGGGTCGCGATGTGCGCCGCCGCGTGCTCGAGTACGTCGACCCGCGGACCCTCCCAATATCATCAGAAGCTCGTCGTCCTCGGCTTCGACGGCATGGATCCCCATCTCCTCAAGCAGTGGATGGACGCGGGCAAAATGCCGAACTTCTCGGCGCTCGCGAAGCAAGGCGGTTTCTCTCCGCTCGGGACGACCCACTCGCCCGAATCGCCGACCGCGTGGGCGTCGTTTGCGACCGGCGTGAACGCCGGCAAGCACAACATCTACGACTTTCTGGTGCGCGACACGACGACGTATCTGCCCGATCTCGGGATGGTGACGAAAACGCCGCCGAAATTCCTCATCAACTATTTCCCGATCTCGAAGCCGGTCGTGCACTCGATCCGCGGCGGCACGTCGTTCTGGGTGACGGCGGGCAAGGCCGGCGTCCGCTCCGACGTCCTGACCGTGCCCGTGACGTTTCCGCCCGAGGAAATCGACAACGGCGAGGAGCTGTCGGGGCTTCCACTGCCCGATATCCGCGGCACGATGGGCACGTTCTCCTACTACGCGACGGATCTCAGCCGCTATGAGGAAGGCAACACGGAAATGGGCGGCATCCTCAAGCGCCTCGTCTTCGAGGGCGACACGGCGAACACGGAACTCGACGGCCCGCCGAGTCCGATCGTGCGGACGAAGATCGAAGACATCCGCCGCAAGCCGAATCTGAGCGAGAGCGATCGCGCCCAGCTCGCCCAGCTCCAGGCCGACGCCGACGTGCGCGTGCCGTTCACGATTCAGTGGGACCGCCCGAACAAGAGTGCCACGATCGACATCGAGGGCCAGACGATCCACCTGAAGCAGGGCGAGTGGACCAAGTGGATCCACCTCACGTTCGAGATCAACTATCTTGTGCGCGTGCACGGCATGATGCAGCTGTTCCTCGAGAACGCCGGCAGCGAGCTGCAGCTGTATGTCTCGCCCGTCAATTTCGAACCCCAGAATCCGCCCGTGCCGATGTCGTATCCCGATTCCCTGTCGGCGGATCTCTACAAGGAGCTGGGCGACTACCGCACGCTTGGCTGGGCCGAAGCCACCTGGCCGTTGAACGAAAACCGCATCGACGAAAAAACGTTCATGGACGATCTGTTCGTGGCGTTCAACGACCGCGCGCGCGTGATCCTCAACCGCATCGACAAGAAAGACTGGGACCTGATGGTCGGCGTGATCGAATCGACCGACCGCGTGCAGCACATGATGTGGCGGCTGATCGATCCTAAGAGCCCGATGTACGACGCCTCGCTCGCGGCGAAGTACGGTGACTCGATCGAGAAGGTCTACGAGCGCGCCGATCAGTTCGTCGGCGAGGTGCGCCAGCACGTCGGCCCGGACGTGCCGATCGTCATCGTGTCGGATCACGGCTTCCACAGCTGGCGCAAGTCGGTGAATCTCGACACCTGGCTGGTCGACAACGGCTACATGACGCTCAAAGGCCAGGAGCAGGCGTCGAACAAGAAGCTCGCCGACCTCTTCGGCGGCGGCACCTTCTGGGAAAATGTGGACTGGAGCCATACGCGCGCCTACGCGATGGGGCTCGGGCAGATCTACCTCAATCTCCGCGGCCGCGAATCGCAGGGCATCGTCAGTCCCGGCGCCGAATCGAACGCGCTCCAGAACGAACTGGTGGCCAAGCTGCTGACGATGAAGGATCCTGACGACGGGGCGCCGATCGTCAACGCGGTCTACAAGCGGGACGACATCTACTCGGGTCCGTACGTCGGCAACGCCGCGGAGCTGCAGGTCGGCATGAACGACGGCTACCGCGTGTCGTGGCAGACCGCGCTCGGCGGCTCGCCGCCGGGACTCGTTTACAAGAACGACCGCAAGTGGAGCGGCGACCACGGCGGGTACGACTACAAGCTGACGTCGGGCATTATCGTCAGCAGCATTCAGATCAACACGACGACGCCGAGCATCATGGACATCGCGCCGACGGTGCTGAAGTACTTCGGCGTGGGGATCCCCGCGGATATCGATGGCAAGCCGCTTTTTTAACCGAGGGGTTTCGCCCCTCGGACTCCCCTACACGCGCCCTCGCTCGCCGCTGCGCCGGCTCGCTCCGGCCGCGTGGC
>JBOGIZ010000342.1:0-4494 GCA_050747805.1 Vicinamibacterales bacterium
GGATCCGAATGTCGGGCGGCAGGCCGCACTCGAAGACACGGAGAAGCTGATCGAAGCGCTTGACGGCGCCGACATGGTCTTCGTGACGACGGGTCTCGGCGGCGGAACCGGCACCGGCGCCGCGCCGGTGATCGCCAGCCTGGCGAGCGAGCTCGGCGCGCTCACGATCGCGGTCGTGACGAAGCCGTTCAAGTTCGAGGGCAGAAAACGCCTCACCCAGGCCGAGCAGGGACTCGAGGAACTGCGCGAGTGCGTCGACACGGTGATCACGATTCCGAACGAGCGGCTGCTCGCGACGATCGCGCGGACGACCTCGCTCACCGACGCTTTCACCTCGGCCGACGATGTGCTGAGGCAGGCGATTCAGGGCATCTCTGACCTGATTCTGGTGCCGGGCCTCATCAACCTCGACTTCGCGGACGTGAAGACGATCATGTCGGGTATGGGCATGGCGATCATGGGCACGGGCCTCGGCGAGGGCGATGCTCGAGCGATTGAGGCCGCCAACCGGGCCATCTCGAGCCCGCTGCTCGAGGACGCGTCCGTCAAGGGCGCGCGCGGAGTGATCATCAACGTTACGGGCGGCGCCGATCTCTCGCTCGTCGAGGTCAGCGAAGCGTCCGCCATCATCCAGGAAGCCGCGCACGAAGACGCGAACATCATCTTCGGCGCCGTCGTCGACGGAAAGATGGAAGGCAGGGTCAAGATCACAGTGATCGCGACCGGTTTCGACCGCGTTGGTGCCATGCGCCAGACGACGGCCTCGTCGGCGGCCACCCCTGTTGACCTTCACTCGTACACGGCGCTGCGGGCGGAGACGATCGAGAAAGTTGCGGTTGGCGGCGGCGGAGGCCGGCCGATCCCGCGGCGTGCCGTGCTCGAGATGCCGATCATGGCCGCGGCGGCGGACCCGGCGATGGACACGTTCAGTCCGGGAGCCGAGTTCGAACCGGTGTCGCCTCTGGATGTTCCGGCGTTTCTGCGCCGGCAGAACGAATAGGCGGCGGATCGGCGGGGAGACTCGGCGCGTTTGTTAGACGGCGTGCCCGCTTGCGGGCGTCGCGGCGCCAGGCACGTGTTGGTTTCGCGCCGCGATTCTGCGCCTGGCGTTCAGGGCTCGACGCGCGATGAGCGCCACCAGCACGACGACCATCAGCAGGATCAGGTTGGCCGGGTAACGGAAGATGTTGAACTCGTACTGGCCGACCGTGCCGCGCGTCGCGGCGATGAGCGCCCCAGGATCGTATCCGACGCCATCCTTGAACACCGTTTCTACATTCCGAATGTCCGCGATGCGTCTGGACGGGTCGCCGCGGACGAGCACGAGATCCGCCTGGCGGCCTGCGCGGATGCTGCCGATGCGGTCGGTCGCGTACAGGAAGTCGGCGCCGTTGTAGGTCGCGATCTTGATCGCCTGCTCCGGCGTGAAGCCGGCCAGCACGAGCAGTTCAAGTTCGCGCTGATCGCCGAACCCGGCCAGCACGCCGCCCCATCCCGTCGGATCGACGCCCGCCATCAGCTTGCCCCCGGCCTGCACGAACGCCCGCTCGAACTGCATTTCATGCCAGAGGGCGGCTGCCCAGACGTGCGCACCAGGAGCCTCGGGATTCATGTACTTCGCACGCGCGTCCTGGTACGCGGCGCGCAGATGCGGCGCCAGCATCTCTTCCAGACGCGGATCGGTGGTCTCCGGATTGCCCGTGAAGCTTTCGAAGATCGCCAGCGTGGACGTCACGGCGACGCCATGGCGCACGAGGTCGTCGATCAGCTCGCGAATGGCCGCGTCGGTCGCGATGTCCGTGATCGACACCTGCGTGACGTCGGCAAGATCGGTCGGACAGACGTCGGGCTGCTTGTTCGGCTCGAAGTCGGTATCGACGAGGATGCCATGCTCGAGGTTGTCGATTCCCATTTCCGCGGCCTCTTTGAACCCGACCGCGCACAGGTGCCCCGTGATGCGGAAGCCACGCGCGTGCGCCGCCTCAATGGCGGCGCGCAGCTCGGAGCCGCGCAGCGATTCATACGCCTTGAACGAGGTCGCGCCGCGGTCGGCGTCTTTGTTGACTTCACGGCGCACCGAGTCCGGGTCGGGCGGGCCCTCTCGCGCATAGAGGTACGGACTCGTCACGTCGATGTCGGGCCCGGGCACGCGCCCGGCGTCGATGTCCCGTTTCAGCTTGAGGTCACCGTCCAGGTCCGCGGCTCCGGCCGTTCGGATCGTCGTGACGCCCGAGGCGAGATAGAGCCGGGCGAAGGGCCTCTGCGCCAGGTACACCCAGCTGCTCCCCGCCTCGTAGAACAGGTGTTCGTGCATGCCGACAAGGCCTGGGATGAGTGTCTTGCCGCGGCCGTCGATCGCGCGCGCATCGGACGGCGCGCCGAGTACTGCCGCATCGCCGATCGACTGGATCTTTCCGTCGCGCACGACGACCGTCTGATCGTCCTTCGCGGGCGCGCCGGTGCCGTCGATGACGCGAACGTGCGTGAAAGCCAGCGCGCGCGAATCGACCGTGACGAACGCGCGGGCGGACGGCCCTGCGCAGGCCGTGGAGAAGACAAGGCTTGCTGCCGCCGCGAACGCAGAACAGTACGAGACGCGGCAAACAATTCTGGCCATCGCAAGGCGGCAATGCAAGACGCGATGCCAAAGCCGCGCTCACCGGCAAAGCCTCATTCGGCGTTCGTGGGCGGGAAGGTTACGACCGTGGCGAACAGGAGACAGAATCGTCAGCCGATTCGCCGCCGGCATCCAGGCCGCCGCGCGTGGTACAATAGATAAATCCATGGCGCTCGCGAACGGCGCCGACGCAGTTTCATCTCTCGTACCACGGTTCGCATCTCGCACCTGATCGATATGGCGGCACGCGCTCAACAACCGGAGCGCCCGCGCGACGTTCTTTCCCGCGAAGTCGGCTTCATCCGCAAACCGCACGGCGGGCGGCTCCGCGTCGCGCTCGCGTTTCCGAACACCTATTTCGTCGGGATGTCCAACCTGGGCTTCCAGACGATCTACCGGCTCTTTAACGAGCTGGACGACGTGGTGTGCGAGCGCGTGTTCCTGCCGGGACGCCAGGACGTGCAGGCGCAGCTCGCGTCCGGCAAGCCCCTGCGCACCATCGAATCGGCCACGCCGGTCCGCGACTTCGACGTCTTCGCGTTCTCCGTGTCGTTCGAGTGGGACTACACCAACGTCATCACGATGCTGCGGCTCGCGGGCGTCCCCGCGCGCGCCGACGCGCGGACCGCACACGATCCGCTCGTCGTGATCGGCGGCGCGGTCACTTTCGTCAATCCCGAGCCGCTTGCGTTGTTCGCCGACGTCATCGCCGCCGGCGAAGGCGAAGTGCTCATCCCAGCGCTCATGGGCGCGGTCCACGCCGCCGCCGACCGCGACGATCTGTTCCGCCGCCTCGCCGCCGATCGCGGCTTCTATCTGCCGTCGCTCTACGATGTCCACTACAACGATGACCTGACGATCCGCGCGTTCGTCCCGAAGCCGGCCAGCGGCGCGCCTCCAGTCGTCACCAAGGCCGCCGTGAAATCCGCCGAGCGCCTCGATCCGCCGTCGACGGTGATCTTCACGCCCGACACCGAGTTTGGATCGCGGCTGCTCATCGAAGTCGTCCGGGGCTGCGCGAATTTGTGCCGCTTCTGCTGGGCGGGCTACAACTATCTGCCCGTCCGAGCGTTTCCCGCCGACCGCATCCTGCAAATCGCCCGCGACGCACGCCCCCATGCCACCCGCGCCGGGCTGGTATCGATCGCGCTGTGCGATCACCCCGAGATCGAGCGCATCCTGTCCGAACTGCTCGAGATGGGCTATTCCATCAGTCCCGCCTCGCTTCGCCTCGACGACCTGACCGAGCCCATCGTCCGAATGCTGCACCAGAGCGGCGAGCGGTCGATCACGATCGCGCCGGAGACCGGTTCCGATCGGCTGCGGCGCGTCATCAACAAGACGGTCACCAACGCCGAGATTCTCGAGAAGGCGGAGCTCATCTTCGCGAGCGGCATGGAGAACCTGAAGCTCTATTACATGATCGGCCTCCCGACAGAGACGGATGACGATCTGCGCGCGATCCGCGATCTTACGGCGTCGCTCCGCGACGTGATGGTGGCGCACGCGCGCTCACGCGGCCGCATCGGACGCATCGTCGCCAGCGTGAACCCGTTGATCCCGAAGCCTGGCACCGCCTATCAGTGGCTGCCCATGGAAGATCCGGCCGCGACCGACGCGAAGGCGAAGCGCCTGCGCGCGCTCGTGGCGGATCTCGACAACGTGTACTTCAACATCAAGTCGGAGCGGCACTCGTACTATCAGGCGCTGCTCTCGCTCTGGGATCGCCGCGTCGCGCCGGCGATCGAGGCCGCCGCGGCCAACGGCGGCCAATGGCGCGCCGCCGTCGCGGAAACCGGTGTCGACGCCGACTTCTTCATCTTCCGCGACCGTTCGAGCGACGCCGTTCTTCCGTGGGACATCATCGACGGCGGCAT
>JBOGIZ010000343.1:0-1820 GCA_050747805.1 Vicinamibacterales bacterium
GCGTTAATCCATCGGCGCCGCTCGTCACCGACGACGACGTGGCCGCGTTCGCGCGCGATGCGGCGCTGCGCGACCGGCTGCGCGCGGCGTTCGACCGCATGTTGGCCTTCTACGGGCTGCGCCGGACCGGCGGCCGTATCGAGATCGATCCGGCGCGATTCCCGGACCGCGCACGCGTCTGGCTGCACCGGGGAAATCACAACCATCTGCGGCTGACGCGCATCATGGACAGCGCGACGACGCTCGGTCTGACAGACGACGCGCGCGCGCTGCAGCGCTGCCTGCTCGACGACGTCTGCCGCGGGCCGCTCGGCGACCGCGTGACGCCGCGCACCAAAGGCTTCTGGCAGCGAGCGGTACCGACCTAGGTAGCCGCTACCGCAGCGGATCGGCCGCAACGCCTTGGGTGGTGATCTTCACCGGGAGAATCAGGCCGCGATCATCGAAGTGCAAGTCGTCAATGCACACCACGCGGTGGTTGCGATCGGTTTCGCCAAGTGGGCGGCGGTGATACACGATGTACCAGTTGGGCGAGCCGTCCGCGTGCAGCACGGAGTGGTGGCCAGCGCCGGTAGCCACCGCCGGATCCTGCTGGAGGATCTTGCCGATTCGCTTGAACGGCCCGAACGGCGAGGAGCCGATCGCGTACGCCACGGCGTAATTCGGTCCGGTCCAGCCCCCTTCGGACCACATGAAGTAGTACTTGCCATCCTTGAACAGCATGAACGAGCCTTCGACGTAGCCGTCCGGCGTGATTTCCTTGTACGTAGTGCCGTCGGGCAGCGGAACAAGTCCGGTGAAATCGCCGTTCAGTCGCACGATGTTGCAGTGGCGCCAGCCGCCGTACGTCATGTAGTACGTGCCGTCGCGATCCCGGAAGACCATCGGATCGATCGGCTGCGCCCCGTTGTGGAACTTGTCGATGAGCGGATGGCCGAGCACGTCCTTGAACGGCCCACCGGGATCGCGGGCGCGTGCGACACCGATCCCGCCGACCTGGTCGTCGCTCTGAATGTCGTTGGCGCCGAAGAAGATGTAATACCAGCCGTCTTTCTCGACGACCGACGGAGCCCAGACGGCCCGGTGCGCCCACTTCACGTTCTCGACGTCGAGCACGCGCGGGTGCTTCGTCCAGTGGACGAGATCCGGTGACGAGAACGCGTCCATGAACGTCTGCTCGTCGTACGGCGCAGAGTACGTTGGGTAAATCCAGTACTGATGATGAAAGACGTGCGCCTCTGGGTCGGCGTACCAGCCCGGAATCACGGGATTGCCCGCGCGCACAAGCTGACCCGCGATCGAACCAAGCGCAATCACCGCCGCGATCAGGACGCGCATCGTTCAGCCTCCAGCCTCCAACCTCCAACCTCTACTCGTAATACTTCCGATACATGCCTCTTCGGAAAATCCACCCTCCGAGCGGCCCGAGCCACCCGAGCACGTAATACATGTGGCCCAGATCGGTAATTTCGATCAGGTTGCCGTCGAAATCCTTGGCAAAAAAGAGCCAGTGGCCGCGCGGCGACTGCTCCGGCGGACCGAGAAGCTCGACGCCTTTGCTGTCCAGATACGCGTGCCATCTGCGGATACCGCGCACGTTGAGGCAGAGATGCGTCACGCCGACGCGATTCCAGGCGACGGGCTGCGGTGGAAGCTGCGGCTCGAAATGAAAAATCTCGACCACCGCCCCGCCCTTGAACCGGATCCAGCCGATCTTGCACGTCGCGTGCGGCGCCTCCACGCCGAAGAAGCCTTTGACGCGCTCCAGCGGCGCATCCGACACGCCGACGAGCGGAGCGCCGAAGACGTCCCAGTAGAAC
>JBOGIZ010000344.1:0-6271 GCA_050747805.1 Vicinamibacterales bacterium
GCGTCGAGGTGGACGGTGACGTCGTCCACGCGAAGACGCTTCGCGAGGATCCCGAGCTCGGCAAGTTTCACGGCCTGGCGCGCAGCCTCGTGGCAAACGCCGTCCGCGGCGTGACCGAGGGATTCCGCAAGGATCTGGACATCGTGGGCGTCGGGTATCGCGCGGAGCTGAAAGGCAAGCAGGTGCATTTCGCGCTCGGGTACTCGCATCCGGTGGTGTTCGACATCCCGGCGGGCATCGACGTCGCGGTCGACAAGCAGACGCACATTACGGTCACGGGCATCGATCGGCAGCTGGTCGGACAAGTGGCCGCGAACATCCGGATGCTCCGCAAGCCCGACCCGTACAAGCAGAAGGGCGTGCGCTACACGGGTGAAGTGCTGAAGAAGAAGGCAGGAAAAACCGGCGCCAAATAACGGGAGGCGCCGGTGCCGGCTCCCAGCCGCCAGCTCCCAGCCGGAGCTGGTAGCTGGTAGCTGGTAGCTGGAAGCTGGAAGCTATGAAGATCAAGACGAAGAAGGATCGACGCGTTCGCATCGCGCTCAGGCAGCGCAAGCGCATCAGCGGCACGCCCCAGCGGCCGCGGCTGCGCGTGTTCCGCAGCGTGTCTCACGTCTACGCGCAGGTGATCGACGACATGAGCGGAACGACGCTCGCGTCGGCGGCCAGCACGGAACCTGGCCTCAAGACCGTCTTCAGCAAGAGCGTACGTGGCGGGAACGTCGCCGGCGCGAAGGCGCTCGGAAAAGCCATCGCTGAGCGGCTGCAGGAGAAGGGGATTACGCGCGTCGTGTTCGATCGCGGGGGATTTCTCTATCACGGCCGGATCAAGGCGGTCGCCGAAGGGGCCCGGGAAGGCGGCCTGGAATTCTGAACCTGAGTAGGCCAGCTTCCAGCTCCCAGCTGCCAGCTTCCAGCTGAGAACACGGAGGCGGCAAGCTCGTAGCTGGACGCTGGTAGCTGGACACTTTCTTATGATTGAAACACGCGAAAAGATCGACCCGTCGCAGCTCGATCTCAAAGACACGGTCGTGAACATCAGCCGCGTCACAAAGGTCGTGAAGGGCGGCAAGAACCTGAGCTTCAGCGCGCTCGTCGTTGTTGGGGACGGCCACGGCGTGGTCGGCTTCGGCGTCGGCAAGGCGAAGGAAGTGCCGTCTGCCATCAAAAAGGGCATCGAGGCCGCCAAGAAGGGGCTCATTCGCGTGCCGCTCAAAGGGACGACGGTGCCGCATCCGGTGATCGGCCGCTTCGGCGCAGGCCAGGTGCTTCTCAAACCGGCTCCGGACGGGACCGGGATTATCGCCGGAGGCGCCGTGCGTGCCGTCGTCGAGTCGGCGGGCATTCAGAACGTGCTGACCAAGTCGATCGGATCGGCCAATCATCACAACGTGGTGCGGGCGACGTTCCAGGGCTTGATGGAGCTTCGCGATCCCGGATCGGTGCTGAAGCTGCGCGGCAAGGAAGCGGAGCAGGGCGTTTCCGCCTGACGCGGAGAGCAGTTATGGCAAAGACACCGGTTGCAAAGACCAGCGACGCGAAGAAGCTGAAGATCACGCTCCGGAAGAGCCCGATCGGGTTCAACCGGAATCAGGCGAAGGTCGTCGAAAGCATGGGCCTGCGTCGGATCGGCTACACGGTCGAACTGTCCGATACGCCGTCCACGCGCGGAATGATTCACAAGGTTCGGCACTTGGTCGACGTGGAATAGAACGTATGGATCTATCAAATCTCAGACCTCCGAAGGGCGCCACGCACGCGAAGAAGCGGATCGGCCGCGGCCAGGGTTCCGGCAACGGCAAGACGGCCGGCCGCGGGCACAAGGGCGCGAAGTCGCGGTCGGGCTTCAAGCACAAGCGCGGCTTTGAAGGCGGCCAGATGCCCCTGCACCGCCGCGTGCCGAAGCGCGGATTCCACAATCCATTCCGCGTCGAATACGACGTCGTGAACCTGGACGTGATCGCCAAGCGGTTCGACGCGGGCACCGACGTCACGCTGGAGCTGCTGCGCGAGCACGGGCTCGTCGGCCGGTCGGGCGTCGTGAAGGTGCTCGCCCGCGGCGATATGACGAAGGCCTTCACGGTGCACGCGCACAAGTTCAGCGGCAAGGCCGCGGAAAAGATTGTCGCCGCCGGCGGCAAAGCGGAGGTCCTGGCCTAAATGGTCGCCGAATCGCTGAAGAACATTTTCGCGGTTGCAGATCTGCGCAAGCGTGTGCTCTTCACGCTCGCGCTGTTGGCGGTGTACCGCGTCGGCGGTCACATCCCGACGCCCGGGGTGAATCCGCAGGCGCTTGCGCTGCTCGCCGATCAGGCCAAGAACACGATGTTCGGCCTGTACGACATGTTCTCGGGCAACAACCTGTCGCAGATGACGATCTTCGCGCTCGGCATCATGCCGTATATCAGCGCGTCGATCATCCTGCAGCTGCTCACCGTCGTGTGGCCGTACCTGGAGCGGTTGTCGAAGGAAGGCGAACTCGGCCGCCGCAAGATCACGCAGTACACCCGGTACGGCACGATCGGGCTGAGCATCATTCAGTCGCTGGGCATCTCGCTGTATCTCGAGCACCAGACCAACATCGCCGGCGGCCTGCCGCTCGTTTACAGTCCGGGATGGGCCTTCCGCTTCATGACGGTGCTGACGCTCACGACCGGCACCACGTTCATCATGTGGATCGGCGAACAGATGACGGAGCGCGGCGTCGGCAACGGCATGTCGCTCCTCATCTACGCCGGGATCGTCGTCAACTTCCCCCACGCCGTGCTGACGACCCTCGAACAGCTGCGGCTGGGGCAGATGAGCCTGTTCCGGCTGCTGATTCTGATCGTGATGATGATCCTGGTGGTCGCGGCGATCGTGTTCGTGGAGCGCGGCTACCGGCGTGTCACGGTCCAATATGCCAAACGGGTCGTCGGCCGCCGGATGTACGGCGGGTCGAGCACGCACATTCCGCTCAAGGTGAACACGGGCGGCGTTATCCCGGTCATCTTTGCCGCGTCGATTCTGGCGTTCCCGATGACGATGGAAGGGGCCACGGCCGAAGGGTCGATCTGGCGCCGCGCGATCGAGCAGATCAACTACGGGATGCCGCTGTACAACCTGGTCTATGTCGTCAGCATCATCTTCTTCTGCTACTTCTACACGGCGATTATTTTCAATCCCGACGATGTGGCGGAGAACATGCGAAAGTATGGCGGCTTTATTCCGGGCATCCGGCCCGGCAAGCGGACCGCCGAGTACATCGACACGATCCTGACGCGGATCACGCTCGTCGGCGCAGTGTACCTGGCGGTCATCGCGCTGCTCCCGATGTTCCTGCTCAGCGGCTTCAAGGTGGCGCCGATTCCGTTCATCGGCGAACGGCTGGATCAATTCCTGCCCGGGTGGTTCACCAACGGCATGAACGTCCAGTTCTTTTTCGGCGGCACCTCGCTTCTGATCATCGTCGGCGTCGCCATGGATACGGTGCAGCAGATCGAGTCGCAGCTCATCATGCGGCACTACGACGGCTTCATGAAGAAGACCCGGATCCGGAGCCGGCGAGGTCAGTAGGTGGCCCAGCAGCCGAACTGCTCGTTGAACGTCGTGATGCTTGGCCCCCCCGGCGCCGGGAAGGGCACGCAGGCGGAACGCTTTGCGCAGAGCCATGCCGTGCCCAGGATTTCAACCGGCGACATCCTGCGCGAAGCGGTCGTGGCCGGAACACCGCTCGGTCTTGCCGCGAAGGCGACGATGGACGCGGGCGAGCTGGTGGGCGACGACGTGATGATCGGCATCGTGCGCGAGCGGCTGTCGAAAGGCGATACGCAGCGCGGATTCGTTCTCGATGGGTTTCCGCGCACGGTCGCGCAGGCGACGGCGCTCGATACGATGATCGATGGCCGTGGACCGCTCGTGGTCATCGAGATCGTGGTCCCCGAGGACGTGCTCGCGCGGCGCCTTGCGGTGCGCCGCATCTGCTCGGTCTGCGGCACGAATGCGCTGGTCGAGTGGACGGCGTCGTGCGGCAAGTGCGACGGCGTGCTGGTGCAGAGGACCGACGACGAGGACGGCATCGTGCGCGAGCGCCTGAAGGTCTACCTGCGGCAGACGCAGCCGCTGGTGGATTTCTATTCCGCGCGCCGGACGTTTTGGAAAATCGACGGCAATCGGCCGCCGGACGTCGTCACGTCGGCCTTTGACGACGCGGTGCATCGGGCGTCGGCAGCGCGAGAGGCGCGGCTGTGATTGTCTGCAAGTCGACGGCCGAGATCGAGAAGATGCGGGCAGCCAATCAGCTCGTCGCGCGGATCCTCGACGAGCTGGCGGCGATGGTGGCGCCCGGCGTGACGACGGCGCAGCTTGACGCCGCCGCTGAAGCGAAAGTCCGGGCCGCGGGCGCGGAGCCCGCGTTCAAGGGCTATCGCGGATATCCGGCGACGCTGTGCGCGTCGGCGAACGAGCAGGTGGTGCACGGGATTCCGTCAGCGAAGCCGCTCGCGTCGGGCGACATCGTCTCGCTCGACATGGGCGTCAAACTGAACGGCTATTACGGCGATTCGGCGATTACGGTGCCGGTCGGCACCGTGAGCGACGACGTGAAGCGGCTGCTGCGCGCGACCGAAGCGGCGCTCGAGCTGGGCATCGCACAGGTGCGGATTGGAGGCCGGATTTCCGACATCGGCCACGCCATTCAGGCGCACGTCGAGGCCCAGGGCTTCTCGATCGTGCGCGAATTCGTCGGGCACGGCATCGGCGCGGCGCTACACGAAGAACCGCAAATCGCCAACTACGGCGAGGCAGGGCGGGGACCGCGGCTGGCGGAAGGCATGACGCTCGCGATCGAGCCGATGGTGAACATGGGGAAGCCAGCCGTGAAGGTGCTGTCGGACGGGTGGACCGCCGTCACGAAGGACGGCAGCCTCTCGGCGCATTTCGAGCACACCGTGGCGGTGACAAAGGATGGCCCGCTGATTCTGACCGCGAGGCCGGTGGTGGCGCAGTGAGAATTGGTGAATTGGTGAATTGGTGATCTGGTGAATTGAGTTGGTGAATTGGTGAATTGGTGAGTTGGTGAATTGAGTTGGTGAGTTGGTGAATTGGTGGATTGAGCCGAGTGCAATTCACCAATTCAACTCACCAGATCACCAGTTCACGAATTCACCAATTGCAAGATGCACGAGCTCATGCACGAACGTGATCTGCGGGAGAGAAACGCCCTCGAGGGGATCGTGCGGGAAGCGCTTCCCTACGGCCAGTACCTGGTCGACATCGGGGGGCCGCGGCAGATTACGGCGCACGCGCCGAGCGGACCGGGCAGGAATTTCATTCGCGTGCTCGTCGGCGATCGGGTTCGCCTCGAGTTGAGTCCGCGGGACGTGACCCGCGGGCGGATCGTGCAGAAACTGTAGTCCGGGCCTCGAGGCGGGCCAGGCGTCGCGCGGGCCTTCGGGCCTGCCAAAAGGAACGGTGATGAAAGTACGAGCGTCGGTCAAAAGGATTTGCGACAAGTGCAAGATCATCCGCCGCCGCGGCGTCGTGCGGGTGATCTGCCCGAATCAAAAGCACAAGCAGAGGCAGGGGTAGGGGTAGGGGTAGGGGTAGGGATTGTCGATTGCCGATTGGCGGTTGCCGATTGGGAATGAAGATTGACGAGGGGCGATCGACGGATTGGCGATTGCCGATTGTGAGGGAACGGAGTTATGGCGCGTATCGCAGGCGTTGATCTGCCCCGCACGAAGCGGATCGAAGTGGGGCTGACCTATATCTACGGGATCGGGCGGAAGCGCTCGAACGACATCCTGTCGGCCGCCGGCGTGAGCGCCGACATCCGCATCAAGGACTTGTCGGAGGACGACGTCCGGAAGATCAGCCGCGTGATCGAGGAGCAAGGGCGCGTCGAAGGGGATCTCCGCAAGGAGGTCTCGATGAACATCAAGCGCCTGATGGAAATCGGGAGCTGGCGCGGAATGCGCCACCGCCGCAACCTGCCCGTGCGCGGGCAGCGCACCCGGACGAACGCGCGGACGCGCAAGGGTCCCCGCAAGGGCGCGATCGCGAAGAAGAAGACGGTTTAACACATGGCCAAAGAGCAACCAATCGACGCGTCGGCAACGCCAGGCACCGAAGGCGGCAAGAAGGCCGGGCGTCCGGCCAAGAAGAAGACGTTCAAGAAGCGCGGCGAGAAGCGCATCATCCATCACGGGCTGGCCCACATCCACGCCTCGTTCAACAACACGACGATCACGATCACGGACCCGGAGGGGAACGTCGTCGCGTGGTCGAGCGC
>JBOGIZ010000345.1:0-4955 GCA_050747805.1 Vicinamibacterales bacterium
GGTGTGGAGATTGCCCTTGAGCAGACCGTTGGCGCGCCCGGCGAGGAACAGCGGACACCGGCGATGGTTATGAATGTTCGAATCGCCCATCGGGGAGCCGTACATCACGAGCGTTTTGTCCAGCAGACTCTGATCGCCTTCCTGGATGCTCTTCAGCTTCGCGAGGAAGTACGGAACCATGCTGACGTGGTACTTGTTGATCTGCGCGAACTGCATGAGCCGCTGCTCGTTCTCGCCGTGGTGCGACGCGGGGTGGAACGGCAGCGGCGCGCCGCTTTCGGGATACACGCGCGCGGAACCGTCGCGCCCCATCTTGAACGAGAACACGCGCGTAATGTCAGCGGCGAAGGCAATCGCCTGCAGATCGAACATCAGCTTGACGTGCTCGCTGAACGAGTCGGGCACTCCCATCGGCGCGCCCGGCAGCTCGCGCGGCTCGCCGCTCGCGTTCTCGGTCTCGACGTGCTGGATGCGCCGTTCGATCTCGCGCACGTCGGTCAGGTATTCGTCGAGCCGCCGGCGATCGGCCGCGCCGAGGTTGCGCGACAGGCGCCCGACCTCCGACGAAACCCAGTCCAGAATGCTCTGGTCCGTCCGCCGGTTTTCCGCGCGCTCCGCCGGTGTGGCTCCGACGCCGAACAGCTGATCGAACGCCGCGCGCGGGTCGCGGATCATCGGCAGCGGCTCGGTCGGGCTCGACCAGCTGATCGTGTCGGTATAGACGCACGCATAGCCGTACGCGCATCCGCCCGCCTGGTCGACGTTCTCGATGCAGAGCTGCATCGAGGGGATCGCCGTGTCCTGCCCGAAATGGGACGCATAGATCTGGTCCATCGACGTCCCGGCGGGAATGTCGTACCCTTCGGTCTGCTTCGGATGCGACTGCGTCAGATACACGGCGCTCGACCGGAAGTGATCGCCGCCGATCTCCTTCGGCAGAATCGCTTCCGCGTTCTTGACGTTGGTGTTGCTGACGATGGTGACGTAGTCGCGGAAGGGCTCCAGCGACGCGAGGCTGCCGGGCGACAGATCGAAGCTGCGGCCGACGGCGGCGGGCGCCCACAAATTCTTCTCGACCCCGATCGCGGTGCTGCCGGCCGAGCCGTGCACCATCTCGATGCACGCCAGACGCGTCTTGCTCGCCACGGCGCTCTTCGCGAAGATCGTCCGCGCGGGAATCATTGCCTCCAGGAACGGCAGCGCGACCGTCGCGCCCATGCCCTGCAGAACGGTTCGACTACTGAGATGCTTTTGAGTCAGATACATGGTCAGTTTCCAGTTTCCAGCGGCGCGCCGCCAGCTGGTTCTCGATTAATGGCTCAACGGTTCTGCGACGCTCATGCGGAACGCCGGACTCTTCACGATCCCGAGCACGTACGAAGAGAAATGATCCTGGTTCGCTTCAGCCTCGCGCACGATCTTTCTGACGGTCGGCTCGTCGTAGTACTCGACGCGCCGGCCGAGCGCATAGGCCATCAGATTCTCGGTGAACACGCGCAGGACGACGTCTTTGCGCTTGAGGAGCGCCGCGCGCAGCCCGACCGGACCGTTGAGCGGCGTGCCGTCGTAGAGCGCGCCCGACGTATCCACCGGCGCGCCGTTGTCGTGGATGCGCCACGCGCCCGTCACGTCGAAGTTCTCGAGCGCAAGCCCGATCGGATCGATCACGCGGTGGCACGACTGACACGTGGGATTTTTCCTGTGCTCTTCCATCCGCTCGCGGACTGAAAGCAGACGCCCGCCGCTGGCGGCGTGCGTCTCATCGAATAACGGGATGCCGGGGGGCGGCGGCGGCGGGTCGAAGCCCAGGAGCACTTGCAGCACCCATTTGCCGCGCAGCACCGGCGACGTGCGATCGGCGACCGACGTCATCGTCAAAATGCTGCCTTCGCCGAGCAGACCGTGCCGGTTCTCGTCGGTCAGCGCCACGCGGCGGAATGAAGGCCCGGTCACGTGCGGAATGCCGTAATGACGCGCAAGGCGCTCGTTCACGAACGTGTAGTCGGCGGTGAGCAGATCGAGCACGTCGCGGTCGCCGCGGACGATGCTGTTGAAGAAGAGCTCGGTTTCCTGGCGCATCGCGTCGGCGAGCGATGAGTCGAAATCGGGATAGAGACGCGCATCGGGGTGAATCTTGTCCAGATCCTGGAGGTGCAGCCACTGCGAGGCGAACCGCATCGACAGCGCTGACGAGCGCGGATCGGCGAGCATGCGCTTGGTTTGCTGGTCGACGCCCGCGATCGTGTCGAGCCCGCCGTGCGTCGCAGCCGCTATCAGCTCCTTGTCGGGTCCCTCGCCCCACAGGAAAAACGACAGGCGCGAGGCGAGGTCGAGATCGTTCAGATGATAGATCTGGCCGGGCCGGACGGCCGCCGGCTCCTCCTCGAGACGGAAAATGTAGTCGGGACTCGCCAGCATCGCCTGCAGCGCTTCGCGGATGCCGCCTTCGAACCCTTCCTTTGGCCGCGCGTCGTTATAGAACTTCAGCAGTCCTTCGATGTCGTTGTCGTTGACCGGGCGGCGATACGCGATGGTCGCCAGATTGTTGAGAATCTTCGTGGCGCAGGGCAGATCCTCGGCGGCGCTCAGCGGACGGCAACTGAATATGCGCCGCCGAATCGGCGTATCGGACACGCCGGTGACGTGCTGCGGACCGAGAATCGCGAACTCGCGAAGGTGCGGCAGGGTGGTAATGCCGACGCCGTTGCCAATTTGCGTGTCGGCCAGCGTCTGATCGATCGGCGCGAGCAGATCGTCGACCGGCGCGTCCGAATGTTCGACGAAGGCCGCCGACACCCGCTGCGGACCGGCCTTGATCGCGATCGGCCCGGTCTCCAGGTTCATCCCGTTCGGATCCGACTCGCTCATCCTCGGGTTGATGTCGAACACCGCCGCACGCGCGCCGTTGATCGACACTTCGATCTGTTCGCCGTGCACGGTGCTGCCATAGAGCTGCCCCGTCGGAATCGAGTGCAGCATCATCCGGAAGGTGTACTCGCCGTCAGCCGGGAACACGTGCACGATCGAAATGCCGCCCCGCGTGCCGAACGGCGCACCGTCCACGTGGGTCAACTGATTCCCCAGGCGCGACAGCTTGTAGATCGCGGACGTCGGCGATGCGCTCGGATCGCCCACCGCGAGACGGCTGACGTTGGCCGCCGCGCGCAGGTACCCCTCGAGCAGTGTCGGCGAGAGCGACTCCACGTCGGCGATGTTGTCGAAATTGTGGCTGACGGTGTCGGCCGGAAGGAACTCGGCGACATCGACGTCGAAGCCAAGCAGGTCGTGAATCGATCGCGCGTACTCGGCGCGATTCAGCCGCTGGAACGTGCGATGGCCGGGATTGGGATGGACATCCGCGACCTCGTCGATCCGTGTTTCGAGGGTCGTGGCGAACGCATCGACAACCGCCGGCGCCGGACGATCCGCGCCCGCCGGGGGCATCATGCCGGCGCGAAGCTTGCGGATCATCTTTTCCGCGGTCTCCGCGCGCAGTTCAGCGTGCCCCGGATCGAAATCTTCGAGCTCGAGGCCGCCTTTTTGGTGGTCCTTGTCGTGGCACTCGAGGCAGTAATTGTTGATGACGCCGCGCGCTTCGGCCGCCGGCAGCGTGGCCGTGGACGTGTGCGCCGTGGAAAGGTGCCGACCGCGCGTCGCGTGCACGGCGGAGGCCGATCGCCCGGACAACGGGGCGCTCGCCGCGACCGCGGTGAATGCGACGACAACGCCGACGATGGTCAGGCCCTTCCCCATCCTCCGCTTTGGCGAGTATAAACGCTCGACCGACCGATGGTTACGCACTTTTTTCATCAGCTCAGGAGTGTGGGAGCGTCCGCGCCGTAGCATACAATGCCGCGCACACGGGGGAATCCATGAAATTTCGAAGTCTTGCGGCCCTTTTGTGCGGGATCGGCCTGCTCGGCGTGGTTGGCGCCGGTCAAGCCCGCCAGGGCGGTCCGCCGACGTCGCCTCCAACGCGCGGCGGTACGCCGGCCGGCCCTCCCACCCCGGCGCCGCGGCCGCTGGTGCCCGTCGCCGCAAATACGCTCGCCGCGAATCCGCAGGCCTACGCCGGCCAGAACGTGACGATCACGGCATCGGTCGTCGAACGTCTCGCGCCGACCGCGTTCACGATCGGCCAGGCCGGCATGGGCACGCCGAATCAGACGGTGCTCGTGCTGGCGCCGCGATTGACCGCGCCGCTCGACCCAAGCGGCTACGTGACCGTGATTGGCGATGCCGTGCCTTTCGATCCGGCGGACGCCGCGGCGAAGATGAAAGACACGATGCCGGCGATTCCGCCGGAGGTCGCCGACACGTACCGTGGGCACGCAGCGATCATTGCCACGTCCGTCATCAACGGCGCCATGACCGATCTCGCAAAGAAGCGTCCGCCGCCCATCAGTCCTGACGACCTCGCGCTCGACAAGATCATGAAGCAGGTCAGCCCCGCCTTCAACGCGCTGCGCCAGGCGGCAGCCGCGTCGAACGGCGCCGATGCCGCGACGCAGGCAGCGAGTCTCTCTGCGGCTCTGAGCGACGCGTCAGCATTTTGGAAGACGAAAGCCCACGCGGACGCGACCGGATGGACCGCCGACGCACTCCATGAAAGCACGGCCATCGAAATGGCGGCGAAGAAGGGCGATTGGGACGCAGTGAAGGCGTCGCTCCCAAAGATTCAGCAGAGCTGCGCGAGCTGCCACACTCAGTATCGGGAACGAGAAGACGACGGGACGTACCGGATCAAGCCGTGAGGCCGGGGAGAAGATCTCGCGCAGAGTCATCATGATCGGGGCTCACCCCGTTGCATGAAAATAGTGCCCCGGGCGATGTCCGCCACGACATCTTGTGGTCGCGGCGCTATTTTCTGAGCAGGGCGCAGCGAGCGGAGAGCGCAGAGAGGACGTCAGGCGCGCCGCGCTTCGCGCGGCGAACGAATCGAGAAAGGACGGATC
>JBOGIZ010000346.1:0-5219 GCA_050747805.1 Vicinamibacterales bacterium
GCGCACGCGCGTGCGCAGATGACCGAGCGCCATGCCGGCGGCGATCGCCAGACCGAGCGCCGAGAACGCAAAAAAGCGCGGCGGCACGCGCACGCCGGAGAACCCAGGCAACACGAGCAGCCAGTCGTACGGATGCCACAGCGATGCGATCGAGGGCTTCAGGGTCGGACCGAAGCAGAGCCAGAACGCGCACGCCGCGATGGCGGTCCAGAACCAGAGCATCCGGTCCCGTAGCCGGGCGATCATCGCGGCGATCACGAGCGCCGTCACCGTGACGCCTGGAAAAAGATAGGTCTCGGTCGTCCGCGGCGCGAGCAGGTGCCAGAACCGCAGATTCGGATCCGCGGCGAGCAGCGATCGCCAGCTCGCCGAATAGAACGCCATTTCGTCGCGCGATCGCGCAATGTCGAGCGACATCTGGACGCGGTAGTAGTGAACCAGCGAGGGTATCAGCACCATCGACGCCGCCACGAAGGCGAGCGCCAGATACAGGCCGCGGCGCGCGTGCGTGCGCCACGGCGTGATCCAGATTGTCCACGCCGCGAGGAGCAGTGGCAGAAAGAACAAGTGGTAGCCGCTCGTGAGCGCCTGCAGCAGCCACGCCGCCGAGAACAGGACGAGCCATCGCGCCTTTGCGTCGTTGACGTAGGCATGCGCCGCCAGCAGCGCGATCGGCACCCACCAGCAGGCGTAGAGCTGGAGGTGGGCGAGTTCCGACGTTCGGTACGGCGAAAACGCGAACGCGATGGCGGCGCACGCTGCCGCCGCGACGTCTCTCGTCAGCCGCATCGTCAACGCGTGCATGGCGAGCAGCGTCCACCACGTCGAGCAAATCAGCAGGACGTTGTACGCAAAGAGCGGCGATCCACCCGCCAGCTGAATAGGCGTGGAGACTAGTGAGAGGCCCAGCATGTGGTCCGTGAGCGCCAGCGCGTCCGGAAATGGCCAGAAGAACGGCGCACGCCACCACGCGGCCGTGAACGGCATCGCGTGCGCGTGGGCCTGCCACCACAGCAGGTACGTGACGAGCAGCGGATCGCCCGGATCGTGGGTGAACCGATCGGTCAGGTGCATCGGAAGCGGCCAGCTCCAGACGAGCGCCAGGCCGAGATAGATCAGCGCCCAGGAGCGCAACCGGCTCGCTTCGCCCGTCACACCTGGGGCCTGGACCCGACCGACGCGGCCGGCGCTGGCGGCGGCGTGCGCAGCATTTGATCGCGGTTTGCGTGCTTCATCATGTCGCTCGCCTGGCGTGTGTGCGTGACCTTCAGGAATCCCGCAGCGGCGAACAGGATAGACGATGCCGGCGCGATTACAGAAATGCAAGAAGGGCGACAGGGTTGTAAATCAGCCACGCCCCGCGCGAGGCCGTCACGTCGGCCGAAACACTGATGGACGCGGCACTTGGCGCGTTCCGCCGCTCGATCTCGCAATGTGGTGCGAGCGTTGCAGCCCGCGGGAAACGGAAACCACACGTGAGCACCGCACCTGCATCCATCGATCGGCCTGAGGCCCCTCTCTTCACCGACGGTCTCGGCGAGCGCGTTGTCGCCGTCGACGCCGCCAGCGGCGATCTGCTGCAGGTCCTGCGCCTGCGGTCGGAGCTGCACAGCGTGCCGTCGTTCGAGTTTGCGCTCCGTGAGCGCGCCTCGCGGCTGGCGAACTTCCGCCACGCGTATTACGCGCGCGTGCGCCGCATCGATCGCCATCCGAGCGGGCTGGCGATCGTGTCGGATCACGTCGAAGGCATCCGCCTTTCGGAAATGCTGCGCGCGGCGCATGCGCGCACCCTGCATCTCGATCTGAACGCGGCGCTCTGCCTCCTGCGGCAGCTTGCGCCATCGGTTGCGCTCCTGCACGAGAACGCGCGCGATGTCGCGCACGGCCTCCTCGCGCCCGAGCGCATCGTCGTGACGCCGCGGGCAAGGCTCGTGCTCGTGGAGCACGTGCTCGGATCGGCGGTCGAGCAGCTTCGCTACTCGCGCGAGCGCCTGTGGCACGATTTCCGGATCGCCGTCCCGGCGTCGGCGGGTTCGCCGCGCTTCGATCACCGCGCCGACGTCACCGCGATGGGCATGATTGCGCTGGCGCTGGTGCGCGGCCGTCCGCTCGAGGACGAGGAGTATCCGCAAGGCGTTTCCGACTTGCTCAACACCGCGCGCGCCCGGCTCTCGATGGGCGAGGAGCAGCCGCTGCCGGCCTCGCTGCGCGGGTGGATCGCGCGTGCGCTGCAGCTCGACGGCCGAGGATCGTTCGTATCGGCGGTCGAGGCGCAGTCGGCGTTCGAAGAGGTGCTGGCTGAAGATACCGGCTTCGTTGCCACGCCTGTGGCACTCGAAACCTTCTTGTCTCGGTACATTTCGGCGCTTCTGGAGCCGGCGCTGGAGGCCGAGCCCATTCGGCCGCCGACCACCGCTGTAGAGACTGCGGTCCCGGCGCCCGTCACGATCATCGCGCCCGCGCCGAAGCCGGCGCCAGTGCCAGTGCCGCATCTCCCGACGGCGACGGCCGCGCCGGCGCGAGTTGACCCCGCTCCTACACACGTCGCATTTGAGCCGAAGCCGGCCGTGCCGCCCGCGCCGCCGACGCCTCCGGCGCGCGACATCACGGAGCTGCTGAAAGACCTGCACATCGATGCGCCGGGCGCGCACCGGTCGGAGCGCGCGCCGAAGGCGCGGACGTCGTTCCGCAACGCGTTCCCGCTTCGCCAGTGGCGGCGGCTTGCGATGGCGGTGCTCCTGATCGCCGCGATCGCAGAGGGCGGCGTGACTGCCGCGCGGGCGTATCGGACGCCGGCGGCGCCGCTCGCCGGCTCGCTGTCGCTGCAGACCAATCCGGCGGGCGTCGCCGTGTTCGTGGACGGTGTCGCGCGCGGCAAGACTCCGGCGCATCTGTCGCTGACCCCGGGATCGCACATCGTGGAGCTCCGCGGCCGCGGCGTGCCGCGCGTTCTGCCGGTCACGGTCAAAGCCGGCGCTGACGCATCCGAGTACCTCGAACTGCCCGAGACGCCCTCAGCCGGCAGTCTGCTCGTGCAGTCGAATCCCGCCGGCGCCCACGTGTCGATCGACGGCGTCGATCACGGCATCGCGCCGGTGAGCGTCGCGGGCCTGGCGCCCGGCGATCACGAGGTCGTGCTCGCGGCCGACGGCGGCGCGCCGGTGCACCAGCACGTGGTGATCGAAGCGGGCGTGACGTCGAGCGTCCTCGCGCCGGTGGCGACCGCCGCCCCGGGCCCCATTTCGGGTTGGCTGACGATCAAAGCCCCCGTCTCGATCGAGATTCACGAAAACGGGCGGCTTGTCGGAACGACCGATGCCGATCGCATCATGATGGCCGCCGGGCGGCACGATCTCGAGCTCGTGAACGACACGCTGGGCTACCACACGAAGAAGACGGTTCAGATTCCGCCGGGAAAAGTGCTGTCGCTCCCGATCGAACTTCCGCTGGGAGTCGTCAACCTCAACGCGCTGCCGTGGGCCGATGTCTGGATTGACGGCACCCATGTCGGCCAGACGCCGCTCGGCAACCTCGCATTGACGATCGGTCCGCATGACATCCTGTTTCGCAACCCGCAGTTCGGTGAAAAGCATCAGGCGATCTCGGTGACGCTCAACGCGCCCGTGCGCCTGAGCGTGGAGATGAAATGATGGGTCCGCTGGTTCGGCGCATGATCCTGCCGCTGCTGCTCGCGGCATCGTTCGTCCATTCCATCCTGGCGCAGTCGCAGGCCAAGGATGCGCTCGCGTCGGCGCGCGAGCTGTACGCCTCGGCGCGCTATGACGAAGCGCTCGCGGCGCTGAATACGCTGCAGCCCGCGGAGTCGGGCGATGCGATCTCCGACCGTAAATCGATCGAGGAGTATCGGTCGTTCTGCCTCCTCGCGCTCGGACGCGATAACGAGGCCGACACGGCGATCGCGGCCGTGATCACCGCCGATCCGTCGTATCAGCCGAGCGAAACCGAAGCCTCGCCGCGCGTGCGGTCCGCGTTCAGCCAGGTGCGGCAGCGGCTGCTGCCCGATCTCGTGACCGCGCGGTATCAGGCCGCCAAGGCCCTCTTCGATCACAAGGACTACGCCTCCGCGGTGACGCAGTTCCGTGGCGTGCTCGCCCTGCTCGACGATCCGGACATGGGCGGCCGCCTGCCCGACATCAAAACGCTCGCGGCCGGATTTCTCGATCTGGCGGTGTCCGCCTCCGCGCCGCCGCCGGCGCCGAAGCCCGAGCCCGTCGCGCCTCCACCGGCGCCCGTCGTCCCAAAACCCGATCCGAATCACGTCTATTCGATGGATGACCCGGGTGTCACGCCGCCGGTGGTCGTGCGGCAGGATCTTCCGCGGTTCGACCCGTCTCTGCTGTCTCAGGCGCACGATCATGGAGTGCTGGACATCGTCATCGATGAGCACGGCCGAGTGATCACGCTGAACGTGCGCGAACCCATCCAGCCCAGGTACGACGCCGATCTGATCACGACCGCGCGCGCGTGGCGCTTCCAGCCGGCGACCGTGAACGGGCAGCCGGTCAAGTTCCGCAAGCTGATCCAGATCAACGTCGCGCGTCCATAGCGGATCCACCGCGCGCAGAACGGCCGCGCCGCCGCGACCGTGTAAGAATGGCCGCGCTCGTAAGGATTGGCGCGGGCGCGCGAAGCGTTGTCCCGCGAGCCGCTCGACCGTGCGCGTGGCAGGAAACTCGCACTCGTTCCGACCGTGCCGACGCGAGTCTCACTTGCCGAGCTGATGGCGGCCGGCGTTCAGCTTCGCCCTGACGAAGCGGTGGCGATTGTCGCAGACATTTGCGAACAACATCGCACACATCGTCTTCGCGGAATTCCCTCTCCGAACATTGTCCGGCTCGACGAGCACGGCACCATCAGCGCCGAAGGACCGGTTGACCCGGACGATCGCGGAGTGCCATCCGCAGCCGAGCTGCTCGACGCGTTATTGCCGGGCTTTGAGCACGGATCGGTCACGCGCGTGTCCGGCGCGCTGCGGCTCGTTGTCGCGCGCGGTCGAGGGACGCTCGACCTGCCGCCTTACGGATCGCTCGCCGATTTTTGCGCGGAGCTGCAGCGGTTTTCGAGAATGGATCCGCGCCAGGCCGCGCGCGATCTGTTTGCCAGATGGCGGGACGCCGCCGCGCTGACGATCTCGGACGTGCGACGGGCGAGGCGCGCGACCGGCAAAACCCTCGCGAGCATCTCGCACGCGTCAGGCG
>JBOGIZ010000347.1:0-5772 GCA_050747805.1 Vicinamibacterales bacterium
CAGCGGGTGAGGCGCCGCAGGGAGCACCGGCCGGACGAGGCGCGGGTCCGTTCGGCGGCGGCCGCGGCGGCGCGCAGCTGCCGTATTGGGGCAAGTACGTCTACCACGACAACAACCGCGACATAAATCTGTCGAACGTCTCGATGCGCGCGATCGTCGACTGGTACTACACCGCGCATCCGCCGATCATGCACGACCTGCACGAGGCCGAGCCGCTGATGTACGACTACAGCGGCGGTCCTCCGCAGAATCCCAACCTCGATCCCATCCTCTTCTTCGAGCTGCCCTTCTTCGCCGACTACGAAGTCGCGCAGATGACGAAGTACGGGATGCCCGGCGTCTACACGCACGCGTTCATGGACGGCTACTCGCCGGGGTATCTCGGTTCGGTGGCGTACAACCACAACGGCATGATGCGGATGTACGAGACGCAGTCGGGCCGGGAGAACGGGCCGGAACCGGTTGCCGCGGGTTCCAGGGGTTCCGAAGGTTCCAGGGGTTCTGGTTCCGCGAGCGCCCCAGCTGCCAGGGGTGCCGGTGAAGGTTCCGCAGGTGCGAGGGGTGCCGTGGGTTCGGGTTCCGCAAGTGCGCCCGTTGCCAGGGGCTCCGGTGAAAGTGCCGCAGGGGTCAGGGGTGCCGCCGGTTCCGGAGGTGCCGCGGCGTCGGAGAACGTACAAGCTGCGGAACCTGCGCAAGGTGGACGCGGCGGACGGGGTGGTCGCGGCGGACGCGGGGGAGCGCCGGGAGCGGAAGGTCCGGGCGGTCCCGGGGCCCGCGGCGAGATCACGGGGCGGGGCGGTGCGCAGCCGCGCGAGTGGTACCGCGGCCTGCCGATTCCGCCCAACGCCGTGCAGACCTTTTCGCGCCGCGATAATACGAACTACATGGAGACGGGCATCCTGTCGGGCCTCCAGCTGACGTCGATGTTCCCGAATCTGATCCTTCAGAACTTCTACGAGAAGACCGAGCACTCGATCGATGACGGCAAGTCGAAGGCGCCGTACGGCTTCGTCCTTCCCGTCGAGCGCGAGACGACGAAAGCCGCGGCGCTCGTCAACATCCTGCGCGCGCAAGGCATCGAAGTCGGCCAGGCCTCGGGCGAGATCAAGACGTCCGACGGCACGTTCCCCGCCGGCTCGTACGTGGTCAAGCTCGATCAACCATACGGCCGCCTCGCGAAGAATCTGCTCGAGCGGCAGGATTATCCCGATCCGAATCTCTCCACCTACGACGACAGCGGCTGGACGATGGGACTGTCGTTCGACGTGCCGGTCAAGGAGATCAACGACAAGGCGATCCTCGCGGCGGCGGTGAGGCCGGTGAAGGAGGCGGAGGCGAAGGGAAGGGTCACGGTGACGGCCGAAGGCACGGCCGGATTCGCCGTCGCGCACTACGGCTCCAACAACATGATCACGTTCCGCTATCGGCTCAAGGACGTGCCGATGAAGATCGCGGAGAAGGATTTCAAGGCCGACGGCGTCGACTTTCCAGCAGGGTCGTTCGTCATCATGGCGCCGGCCGACGGCGGGCGGGTCAAGGCAGCTGTCGAGGAGCTTGGGTTGACCGCGGCCGGCCTGAGCGCCGCGCCCTCAGTGCCGATGCACGACGCGAACGTGCCGCGGATCGCGATCTACTCGTCGTGGAACGGCACGCAGGACATCGGCTGGTACCGATTGACGCTCGACAAGTTCAGCATCCCGTACGATCTCATCTACAAGGAACGCCTGCAGAAGGGCAATCTGCGCGCGGACTATGACGTGATCCTGATGCCGACGCAGCAGACCTCGCGCCAGGCGATCTTCGCGCCGCCCGCCGCGCGCCCGGTGCCGTACATGAAAACCGACAAGTACAAGTTCCTGGGCATGTACGGCGAGTCGCCCGACATCACGGGCGGCATGGGCGGCGAAGGGGTAGATGCGTTCGCCAAATTCCTCGACGCCGGCGGCACGCTCATCTGCACGGGGGAAGCCGTGCAGTTCCCGACCGAGATGGGACTCGCCAGAACCGTCGACGCGTCGGCGACGACGACGCGCGAGTTCTACGCGCCGCGGCCGCTCGTCAACGGCGACATCGTGAAAACCGACAGCCCCGCGTTCTACGGGTACGCGGATACGGTGATCCCGATCAAGTACACCGGCGGCCCGCTGATGTCGGTCGGCGGCCCCGATCAGGGCGCCATCCTCGCGCGCTATCCTGGCGGCGAATCGAACGTGCTCAGCGGTCTGATGCGCGGCGCCGACGAAATCCGCGATCGCCCGTTCGCGATCGAAGTGCCGGGCGGGTTCACCGGGAAGGGACGCGTGCTGCTCTTCTCGAACAATCCGATCTATCGCTGGCAGAACCACGGCGAGTTCAACATGGTGTTCAACTCCATCCTGAACTGGGACGATTTCGGCGCCGCCGCCGCGCCGACGATGGAGACGCCCGGGCGGCGCTGACGTCCGCTGGCCCGGATTACAGGAGTTCAGGAGACCATGAGGAATTCTTTTTGAAAAGACTGACCTCCTGAGCTCCTGATCTCCTGTAATCGGACCCTTGAAACTACATCGCGTCGCGATATATAGTATCTCGCGATAGTAGATGCGAGATCCATCCACGCTCCTGCCGCTCACCTCCGTGATGTTCCACGTTCTGCTGTCGCTCAGCGATGCTGACCGGCACGGTTACGGCATTCTCAAAGACGTCGAATCGCGGACCGCGGGGGAGGTCGTTCTCAGCACCGGCACGCTCTATGGACTCATCAAACGGGCGCTGGGCGACGGTCTGATCGTCGAATCACGCCGGCGGCCGCGCGCGGACGAAGACGATGAACGCCGCCGCTACTATCGCCTGACTGATTTCGGACGCCAGGTGCTGACCGCGGAGGCGCGGCGTCTTCAACAGCTCGTCGCGGGCGCATGGGCGAAACAGATCCTGCGCCGATCGGAAGGCTGACGCGATGGACGAGCCCCCGCGTCGACCCGAGCGGCATCGCCTGTTTCGTCTGCTGCTGCGGCTCCTGCCCGACGAGTTTCGTGGCGACTTCGGCCGCGACATGGACGTGGACTTCGCCGAACAGCAGCGCGACGCCAGACACCTTGGCGCGCGCGCCATCCTGATACTCTGGCTGCGGACGCTGCCGTCGGTCGTACGACTGGCGCTCGTCGAGCGGCTCGGAGCATTCAGAGCCGATCTCCATTTCGCGTTCCGGATGATGGCACGGGCGCCAGGCTTCACCGCGGCCGCCGTGGCGACGCTGGCGATTGGGATCGGTGCGACGACGGCCGTGTTCAGCACCGTCAACGCGACGCTGCTGCGGCCGCTGCCGTATCCGGATTCCGACCAACTCGTCGACGTCCACACGAAGTCTCTCGGCACCTGGATCACGACGGGCCTCCTCTCACCGGTCGAAATCTACGCGCTCGACGACGCGCACGACGTCGTCGCGCGCGCGGCCGGCTATGTCTCGCCATCGCAGGACCTGACGGTTCTCGACACCGACGGTACGCCGATTCAACTCGCTGGCACCGCTGTCACGGACGGCTTTTTCGACGTGCTCGGGCTCCCGATGACGCTCGGTCGCGCGTTCACGCCGGAGGAGCACGCTCGCGGGGTCAAAAACGCGCCCCTTCCAGCGGTCGTGCTCTCCTACGACACCTGGAAAACGCTGTACGGCGGCGATCCGGGCGAGCGTTCAGGTGATCGGTGTCGCCGCTCGCGGGCTTGACGTGCCGCACGGCACGCAGTTTTGGTTCAACGCGCGCCTCAGTCCGCAGGACATCAATCACAACTACGGCGCGATTCTCCGGCTCCGGCCTGGCGCCACGCTGGACGGCTTGCGCGCCGTCGGCGCGGTCAAGATGGCGGGACTCGCCCGGACGATCGAGAGCGATGTCGATCGCGCGTACGTCATGCGCTCGCTCGTGTTCTCCGTCGTCGGCGACCTGCGGCCGCTGCTGCTCATCGTGCTCGGCGCGACGCTGCTGCTGCTCGTGCTCGCGGCGGCCAACGTGACGAACCTGCTGCTGGCCAGAGGCACCGCGCGGTCGCGCGAGATCGCGGTCAGGACCGCGCTTGGCGCGGGACGCGAGCGGGTCATGCGTCAGATGGTGACCGAGTCTCTTGCGCTGGCCACCGTCGGCACCGTCGCCGGCGTCGCGCTGTCGTTTGGCGCGGTTCGCGCGATGCTGGGGCTGGGCGCCTCGGACCTGCCGCGCCTCCAGAGCGTGCCGTTCGACTGGCGCGTGCTGCTGTTTGCGATTGGTGTGCTGGTCGTCAGCGCGATCGCGATGGGCGTCGCACCCGCGTGGCGGCTCTCACGCCTGGATATCCGGACGCTGCTCAACGAGAACGGCCGCACGACGAGCGCGAGCCGAGGCACCTCCAGGACGATGGGCGGTCTGATCGTCGCCGAGGTCGCGCTCGCGGTGGCGCTCGTCGCCGGCGCGGGGTGGCTGGTGCAGAGCTTCGCGCGCCTTCGCGCGACCGATCCCGGCTTTGTGGCCGACGGCCGGGTCGTCGCCGATGTCACGGTGACGCGTAGATTCACTCAGGACCAGTCTCGCGCGTGGCAGGACGGACTGATCAACGCGGTGCGCAACACGGAGACCGGCATCACGGCCGGCTCGGCAACGACGTTTCCGTTCCTCGCCGACCTGGACGGCACGCTGCGCACGCAGGTTCAGGGTCGTGCGCACGATTCTCACGACATGAGGGGCGCGCGGATCCGAATCGCCGGCGTCGGGTTCTTCGAGACCATGGGCGCGAGACTTCTGCGCGGCCGCCTCTTCTCGACCGCCGACCGACGCGGCGCGGAGCGGGTCGCCATCGTCAACCGCGCATTCGTGCGGATGTTTTTCGGCGACGACGATCCGCTGAACCAGAAGATCGACTTCGGCTATCCGCAAGTCGATCCCGCCACGTCGAGCCGGATCGTCGGCGTGGTGGAGAACATTCGATACAAGTCGCTCGAGCAGGACGCCGAGCCGTCGATTTACCTGCCCCTCGACGCGCAGGATCCGCCGGATCGCCAGTTCGTGGTGGCGGCGTCGCGCGATCGCAACGTCGACGCGCTGATGCCGGCGATGCGAGCGGCCTTGAAGCGATTCGATCCGCAAGCGATCGTTCGGCTCGAACCGGCCACCTCGATCGTCGGCGCGACGCTCGAGCGCCAGGAACTCGGCATGACGCTCATGCTAATCTTCGGCGCGACGGCGCTGCTGCTGGGCGCGATCGGCATCTACGGCGTGATCGCGTACGCCGCGAGCCAGCGGCGCGCCGAGATTGCGACGCGGATGGCGCTGGGCGCATCGCGTGCGGATGTGTTCTGGCTGATGATCGGATCCGGCGAGCGCCTCGGCGTCGTCGGTCTTGTCATCGGGGTCGCTATCGCGTACGCGGGCGGGCGTCTTGTCGCCGGCAGTGTGTTTGCGATGCAGCCGTCGGACCCGATCGTACTTGCGGGCGCGTTTCTGGCGGTCGCCGCCGTGACGCTCGTCGCGGTCGCGATCCCCGCGGTGCGCGCGTGCCGCCTCGATCCGGCCGTCGCGCTGCGCTCGGAATTACGCGCGTGAACTCTGCGCGCGGTGTCAACCACCAAGATTTCAACTCCCAACTGCACAAGGCGACCGACGCACTCGAATGCAGGTAATCCGGATGTGGGTGGTTGGCGCGTCGTGGGCGGAGCGTTTCGCGCAGAAATCCCTCTGAGCGTGCCGGACCCACGTCAGTCGGCAAAATGCTCCACAGGCGCCCGAGATCCGCGCGGGGTGACAGTGCGAGCGAGCGCAGCGA